>DASTWH010000199.1:0-2875 GCA_035758735.1 Gaiellaceae bacterium | reverse complement strand
CCGTCCACGCGAACTCCCCTCGGGACGCTCTCGCCCGCGTCGAGACGATGGTGCTGATGGCGGGCTACGACCTCCCGGTCCGCGCCATCCGGCAGCAGGTCTCGTCCGCGCTCGACATGATCGTCCAGATCGAGCGCATGGAGGACGGGTCGCGCCGCTGCACCGCCGTCACCGAGGTGCAGCGCATGGAGTCCGACGTGATCACCATGCAGGACATCTTCGAGTTCAAGATCGAGTCGTTCGCGCCCGACGGGACGATCAACGGCCGGCTGGCGCCGACCGGGCTGCGGCCGATCTTCCTCGACAAGTTCGCGAAGCGCGGAATCGACCTGCCGGCGGGGCTGTTCACGCAGCGGCCGGTCACGGCGAACGTGGCGGACCTGCGCCGATGACGCGCCTGCTCCGGCTTCTCCCGCTCGCGCTGGTCGCGTCGGTCGCGGCGCTCACCGCCTTCCCGGCCTTCGCGGCCGACGAGGGCGGCGGCCAGGTGCAGGTCGTCGAGGTCGGCACCGCCCTCTTCCCCGACCGCTCCTACGCCCTGAGCTTCACGGAGCCGCGCGACGCCGTGCTGACCACGGACGACGTGAAGGTCACCGAGGACGGCCAGCCGGTCACGGACCTCAGCGTCCTCTCCGCGGCCTCGAGCGAGGGCATCGGGACGGTGCTGTTGATCGACGCGTCCAACAGCATGAAGGGCTCGATCCAGGCGGCGATGGACGCCGCCAAGGCGTTCGTCGCCCGGAACCCGGGCCAGCCCATCTCGATCGTCTTCTTCAATGCGAAGCCGACGGTCGCCCTCCCGCTCACGACCGATTCGAAGCAGGTGAAGGCGGTGCTCGCGAAGCCGCCCGCGCTCGCCGAGCGCACGCACATCTACGACGCGCTCGCCGCCGCCGTCGCCCAGGTGCGCGGCTCCGCACTCGCCGGTGCCCGCATCGTCCTGCTCTCCGACGGCGACGACGTCGGCAGCCTGACGACGCTCGACGCGGCGCTCGAGCAGCTCGAGGACGAGAACATCCCCGTCTACACGGTCGGGATCGAGTCGCCGGACTTCAAGTCGGACGACCTCGAGACGATCGCCGAGAAGACAGGCGGGACGTACGCGGCCGCGGACTCGCCCGAGGCGCTCACGAAGATCTACGACGAGCTCGGCTTCAAGCTCGGCAACGAGTACCTCCTCCGGTACCGCTCGAAGGCCGCGCCGGACCAGGACGTCGACGTCAACGTGGCTGTCGTCGGCGCCGCGCCGGTCTCGTTCTCCTACACCTCGCCGAGCACCGGCACGGCCGCGCCGTTCCAGCCGGCGTTCCGCGACCGCCTCATGCAGTCGGCCCTGCTGATCCCGCTGATCGTCGCGGTCGTCGTGTTGCTCGCCTTCTTCACGGTCAGGTCCCTCCTCAGCCTCCGTCGGAACAAGGAGCTGGTCACGCGCCTCGGCGACTTCGTCACGCTTCCCGCCGAGGAGCGGGCCGCGGAGCGCCGCAAGGAGGTCGACCAGCTCCTCGCCGTGGTCGGCTCCCAGAAGCAGCGCAAGCGCAACTTCCGCTGGATGGAGGGCTTCACCGAGGACGTCGACGTGGCGCAGATCAAGCGCGAGCCGTCTCACATGATCTGGGCCTCGGTCATCGTCGGGCTCGCGGTCGGGCTCGTGCTCGGCGTGCTGGTGTCGCCGATCTGGTTCTTCACCGCCGTCGCGCCGCCGGTCGCGCTCAACCTCTGGGTGCGCAACAAGGCGCGGAAGGTGCGGAAGCTCTTCGCCGAGCAGCTCCCGGAGAACCTCGACGTGCTCGCGTCGGCGCTCCGCGCCGGGCACAGCCTCGCGGGCGCGATGGGCGTCGTCGCCGACGAGGCGCCGGAGCCGTCCAAGCGCGAGTACGCCCGCGTCGTGACAGACGAGCAGCTCGGCATCCCGCTCGACGAGGCGCTCGAGGTCACTGCGAAGCGGATGCAGAACCCCGACCTCGACCAGGTCGCCGTCCTCGCGCTCGTGCAGCGCGAGGCGGGCGGCAACACGGCCGAGGTGCTCGACCAGGTGATCGCGAACATCCGTGCGCGCATGGACATCCGCCGGCTCGTCGACGTTCTGACGGCGCAGGGCAAGTTCTCGAGCTGGATCATCGCGGCCGTCCCGGTCGGGATCTTCATCTTCCTCGTCTTCGTCAACCCCTCCCACCTCGACCCGCTCTTCCACGATCCCATCGGCCAGGTCGCAGGCATCTCGTCGATCGTGATGGTGCTGACCGGCTTCTGGATGATCCGGAAGATCGTCGCGATCGAGCTCTGATCCCATGATCCACTTCCTCTTCATCATCGGCCTCTTCCTCCTCGCCGTCGCGGTGATCATGGTCGTCCGCGCCGTGACCACACGGACGGCGAGCACCGAGACGATCGAGCAGATCGGCGCCTACGGCTTCGCCGGCACCATGCCCCAGTCGATCGACGACGGGCCCGGCGTCCGCGGGCGGTTCGACGACATCACGGGCGCGCTCGGGCGCGGGCTGCTGAAGCGCTTCGAGAAGCTCCGCGGGAACGACTACCGCTCGCGGCTCATCGCGGCCGGCATGTACACGACGACGCCCGAGCGCCTGCTCGGCATGCAGTTCGTCGCGGCGATCGTGCTGCCGCTCGTCTGGCTGATGCTGGCGAAGCTCGCCGGCCTGCCCGGCTGGTTCGTGCTCCTGACCGTCGCCGGAGCGGCGTTCCTGGGCTGGTTCATCCCGTCGATGCTCGTCAACGCGCGCATCCGCAAGCGGCAGGAGCAGATCGAGAAGGACCTGCCCGACCTGATCGACCTCATCGTCGTGACGCTCGAGGCCGGCCTCAGCTTCCCGCAGTCGCTCCGGCTGGCCTCCACGAAGATCAAGGAGCCGCTCGC
>DASTWH010000198.1:0-2746 GCA_035758735.1 Gaiellaceae bacterium | reverse complement strand
TCGAAGCCGTCGTCGCGCAGCTGGCGTCCGAGGTACTCGCGCGTCTCGGGCTCGGGCTCGGCGACAAGGACGGCGCTCGGCATGGAGCCGACGCTAGCCCGAGCCGCGTGGGCGTACCAGGTGTCCTTTGCGGCGGATCGGTGACAAGCGTTCCGCAGCAGACACGTCGTCTCGGGACGGGCTACAGCCTCCCGTGCCTGAGGATTCCCCACACGAGCCAGAACCCGAAGATGCCCGAGATGAGGAATCCGAGCAGCGCGATCAGGTGGATGCCGAGTGCATGCGGCCCCGTCTTCGCGAAGACGCCGATCATCGCCGAGCCCAGGAGGCCGCCGAGGATGACGAGGGCGACTGCGATGCGGTTCGTCGCCTTGTCGATGTGGTCGTCGATCTCGTCGATGCCGGGGTTTTCGATGTGCACCTGGAACGTCCCCTGGCGAAGCTGCTCCAGGACGTCCGAGACCTGGTACGGCATGTCCCGTGCAACCGATGCGAGCCCGAGCGCCTCGACGCGGGCACGTTGAGACAGCGCCCGCGGGTGGAAGCGGTCCGCGAGCAGGCCGCGCGCGTACGGTTTTGCGACTTCGAAGACGTTGAACTCGGGGTAGACCTCCTGCCCTACCGACGCAAGCGTGGCGATCGCCTTGTCGAGGATGACGAATCGGCTCGGCAGCTTGAGATTCATCGAGTAGATGAGCTGGAAACCCTCGCGGATGACCTGGAGCGTGTCGATGTCCGAGAGGCGACTCCCGTAGTAGCGGTCGAAGAGAACTTGCAGCTCGCCCCTGAACTCCTCCTCCCGCGTCGCGTCGTAACGCACTCCGAGATCGCGAAGCCGCCTTGGGACCGCGTCGACGTTCTCGGTCGCAGCGTCGACGAAGAGCATGGTCAGCTTCGTCATGTCGTCGTCCGAGAGCTTTCCCGCCTGACCGAAGTCGACGAGGCCGAGCGCCCCCGACTCCAGCACGTAGATGTTCGCCGGGTGCGGGTCGGCGTGGAAGAAGCCGTGCCGGAACACCATCGTCATCCACGCGTCCGCGAGCTGGTGCGCGACATCGCGACGCTCGTCCGGCCGCATCGTCTCGAGATCGAGGTCGGCGACCTTCGTCCCACGCAGGAACTCGAGCGTCAAGACACGCGACGTCGAGTACTGGCGAATCACGCGCGGCACGACGACCCGATCCTCGCGCGCGAAGTTCCGGTGGAACATTTCGGCGTTTCGCGCCTCGTGTCCGTAGTCGAGCTCGAGCCGGATCGACCGGGCGAACTCGTCCACGAGCTCGCGTGGATCCATGAACTCCAGTGCCTTCACGCGCTCACGCAGGAGACGCGCCGCCTGGTAGAGCAGTCCCAGATCCGCCTCGATCTGCTCGGCGGCGGCGGGCCGCTGCACCTTCACCGCGACCTCTTGCCCGTCCGGCAACACGGCGCGATGCACCTGCCCGATCGACGCGGACGCGAGCGGCGCGAAGTCGAACTCGAGGAACGCGCGGTCCATGCGCAGGTCGAGTTCGGCCTCGACCACGTCGCGAACCTGCTCGAAGGGGATCGGCGAGGCGTCGTCCTGCAGGCCGCGCAGCTCGGCCACGATGTCGGGCGGGACGACGTCCGGTCTCGTCGAGAGCAGCTGACCGAACTTCACGAACGTCGGTCCGAGCTCGTCGAGCATGGAGCGGAGACGACGACCGCGGTCGGACGCGGTCGCGACATCGCCGTTGACGTCGCCGGGAACCAGGTCGCCGAGCCGGTTTCGGCGTAGGAAGTAGCCGAAGCCGTGACGTACAGCCACCTGCGCGATCTCGGACAGGCGCCCGAGGTTCCGCGACGAGCGGTCGTGCGTCGTCGCCATGGGCGGAATTGTAGGCTCGCCCGCCGCCGTCTCCGCTGCGGCCCAGCAGCGGCTAACACCGCGGCCGCGTCAGCGGCGGCGCTTCAGGGATTCTTCGCGCGACCGGAAACCGCGGAATCGCGGACTTCCGGTCTTGCGTGTCAAGAATCCCGCTCGAGCAGCCTGAGGCGATGCTCCATCTGGGCGACGCGGAGCTCGAGGTCCCGCACCGCGTCGCGCGACGCGGCGCCCAGCTCCGATGCGGCCTTCGCGGCCATCGTGCCTCCGGTCTCCCCGAGACGGGCAGCCTCGCGGCGCCAGCTGTCGACGACGTCGGTGATGACCGCCCGCACCTCGTTGCGCTCGACCCCGAGACGGGTCGCGATCTCCGACGCCAGCTCGTCTGCGTGCTGCGCGACGAGGGCAACCGCGCCGATGCCGGCGAGGCTCAGAGTCTCGAGATGTCCGCGCTCGTCAGCGGGCACGGCCGTGAGGTCGCGACGCGCGCCGCTGACGCCGTCGCTCTCGCTTCGAGGACACGGGCCCGACGGGCGGGGCGGCGACGGGCGCCGGACGGGCGGCCACCTCTGCCTCCTGCTCGTCCTCCTCGACGACCTCCCCGTCGCCGTCCGCGGCGGCGATCTCCTGCGCCTCCTCGGCGAGGACTCCACCCACCGACGAGACGCCGGCGAGCGCACCGAGGTCGTCGCGCCTGCGAGCGAACTCGGGCTCGCGCTCCTTGAGGGCTGCGAGCAGGGGCGCCGCGAGGAAGATCGACGAGTAGGCACCCGAGCCGATTCCGACGAGCAGGGCGAATGCGAAGTCCTTGAGCGTGTCTCCGCCGAAGAAGTAGAGCGAGGCGACCGGCACGAGCGTGATGAACGTCGTGGCGAGGGACCGCGGGAGCACCTCCCACAT
>DASTWH010000185.1:0-2407 GCA_035758735.1 Gaiellaceae bacterium | reverse complement strand
CGCCAGAGTCGCGACCGCGTGATCGCCGGCTCGCGAGGCGTAATCGACAGCCTTCTCGGCGCTCTTGTATACGGATGCCTGTCCAAAATGGTACGCGAGTTCGGCCACGCGAGACGCGAGGGGTGAGGACTGCTGCTCGAGTGCGCTGGCAATTCGATGATGCAGCCGTACGCGACGGGCCGCCGTGATGCTCGTATAGAGGGCCTCTCGGATCAGCGTGTGCGTGAAGGAGAAATTCCCCGGTACACCGGGCTCTTCGGTCACGATGCTGGCTGTGAGCGCTTCGTCCATCGCGTCCAGCACAGCGTCCTCACCGACGTCGACGAGCCCCTCGATTATCGACAGCCTGAACTCGCGGCCCATGACGGCGGCGATCGTGAGAAGTCGCCGTGTCGTGAGGCCCAGTCGCTCCAGACGGCGCCCGATCAGCTGACGAATCCCTTCGGGAAGACCGACATCGGCCAGCGTGATGGGCCGGTCCCAGTCGTCGCGTGCAGCGAGCGCTCCCACCTCGTCGAGATGCTTCAACATCTCGACGACGAACAGTGGGTTGCCTTCCGTATGTCTCGCCACCAATCGTGTGAGCGATGGTGGAGACTCACGGCCGATCCACTCCTCGATGATGTTGCGGACGTCATCGTCCGAGAGCCGATGGAGAGCGATGCGTGTGGGCGTGTGCTCCCTGCGCAGCGACTCCACCAGGTCGCGAAACTCCGCCGACCATTCAGGCACATCATTCCGATGCGTAATCACGATGCAGATGGCCGCCTGGCGGGTGGATCGGATCATGTGTCGCAGGAACAACAGGGAGCCCCGATCGGCCCAATGCAGGTCGTCGACAACCAGCAGAATCGGTCCACTGTGTGACGCGGCCGCAAGCAGTTGCGTCGCGGCCTCGAACAGGTGGTAGCGGCGACCCTCCGGCGTAGCCGAGCCTGGCGCGGCGCCGATGTGAATTCGCGTGGCGATCTCCGGAACGATTTGGGCCAGCTCGCTCGCGGCTTCGACCCCCGCCAGATGCTGCCGCAAGACCTGCGCGGGCGTAGTGCGAATCATCCATTGGAGAATTGCCACCCACGGCGCATAGGCGACGAGTGCCTCGCGGTCACACCGTCCAACGAGCACGGTGGCCTGTCTGGCGATGGACCGCGCAAATTCCAGAACAAGTCGCGTTTTTCCGACGCCGAGCTCGCCGGTGACGACCGCGATCTGCTGCTGTCCCCGAGAGGTGCGGTCCCAGCTCGACCGAAGATGCCGGATTTCCTCCTCACGTCCAATGAGACGGATCGCATCGTGGGCATTCCCAGCCAACACCGGCGGCGGCGGAAGGTGCTGGGACAACCCCGACGCGACCGTTGTCGCTGCCTCAGGACCGTCGACCTCTTCCCGCCGGCTCTCGAACCACCCGTCCAGGTCCCGGGTATAGGCATAAATCGAGCCTAGTTTCGTGTGCCGATGGCGATGGACCGGCAGTCCCTCGTGCTTCTCCCATCGCCGAATCGTCGTCACGTGCCGATTGAGATATCCAGCAACCTCCTTCCACGAGTCGAGGCGTTTTCCGCGCGACTCCGGTTCAGCACCCTTCTCGACGTCGGGTTGGAGAGGCATGTGACCTCCAGTGCTACTTCGCCGGCCATTCTGCCACTCTCTCCATGCTGCTCAACGAGAACTTCCGCCCGTGAGCAGTAATGCGCGACTTTGCTCCTCTTCGCTCGTTGCTCGGATCGTCGTGACAGCGCTACCGTCTGAGCGAACCGTTTATTTCAACAGGAGCGAGCAGATGAAAAGACCGATGGCTGCCGGAATTGTGTTGGCGCTGATTGTCGTGGCGTGCGGCGTGCTCGTGTGGGCGGAACCCGCGAGCGGTGTCACACCGAGGGTGCTCGCACGCGGGATGTACGAACCGTTCAGGGTGAAGACCGATCCAGACTCGTCTGTAGATTTCAGCGCGAGAGCGAAGTCGCACGTCGACATCGTGGTGCGCCAGCACGACTACATTGCCGGTGGGTCAACGGGGTGGCATTCGCACCCGGGGCCGGTCTTCATCACTGTCACGCAGGGCCAGCTCACGTTTTATGAGGCCGACGACCCCACGTGCACGCCCAAAATCGTCAACGCCGGCGAGGGCTACGTGGACAACGGGCACGGCCATCTCGGGCGCAACGAGAGCGGTGCGCCAGCGCAAGATGTCTCGGTCATCCTCGCACCAGTCGGGCAGCCGTTTCGCACTGATCTTGCTCCACAGGCGAATCCCGCCTGCGGATTCTAGACAGGCCGACTCGGGGTTGGAGCCGTCGCGGCGTACCGTGGCCCGCACTTCGGGCGACAGGCCGACGGGAAAGATCCGACGGCCTGTCTCAATTGCGGCTCATGAACAGGTGTGATCCTCTTTGCTCGTTGAGGGCAT
>DASTWH010000336.1:0-9568 GCA_035758735.1 Gaiellaceae bacterium | reverse complement strand
GTCCACTCGGTCCCCGGGAGGGGCCACTCGCTCGCGCCGCGCCACTCGCCGGCGCCGAGGACGTAGAGCTCGGCCGGCGGGCGCTCGTCCCAGCCGTTGTCGATCTCCTTGAGGAACCGGTCGTAGAACGCGAGCTCGTGCTCCTGGATCACGGTCACCGCGGGCGAGAGGTCGATGTCGCCCTTGAACGTCTCCACCTCCGCCTCGTGGGACCACGGTCCCATCAGCACGCGGTTCGGCACCCGGTCGCCGATCGCGGCGAACGAGCGCAGGTGCGAGCCCGAGTACGGGTCGAACCAGCCGCCCTGCTGGAAGATGGGGACGTCGACCTTCTCGGGCCGGTGGCGGAACTGCTGCCAGTAGTCGTCGTTGACCTGGTGCTCCCACCAGGTGCGCCAGTAGTCGACCTTGCGGCCGATCACGACCTCGTCGAGCTCGATGAGCGGCAGGTGGCCGAAGATGCGGTCGTTGAGGACGACGTCGCGCGCCGACGGCCCCGTGATCAGCGCCATCGCGCTCGTCCAGAGCGCGGCCGCCCCGAGCGTCAGCGCGAGCTGGAACGCGCCCCCGGTCCAGTACCCGTCCCAGAAGTAGTCGTCGTGGATCACCTGCGGCGCGAGGCAGCGGACGTTCGGGTGGTTGAGGTGCGCGAGCTGCCACTGCACGAGGCCGCCGTAGCTCCGGCCCCAGGTGCCGACGCGGCCGTTCGACCAGGGCTGGTCGGCCGCCCAGGTGACGGTGTCGTACGCGTCGGGCCCGTCGTGCGTCCACGCGGTGAAGACGCCCTCCGACTCGTAGCGGCCGCGCACGTCCACGACGACCGCCGCGTAGCCGCGGCTCGCGAACCAGACGCCCCAGTCGATGAACCGCTCGCGCGTCGACTCGTACGGCGTCCACTGGACGAGCGTGGGCAGGCCCTGCCCGCCGAGCGGCAGGTAGACGTCGGCGGACAGCGTGATTCCGTCGCGCACCGGGACCCGGCAGTCGTGGAGCAGGCGAACGTCGGCGAGTTGCGCCGGCGCGGTGCTCATGCAGCCGACGTGCCGGCGCCGGTCAACGGCGTGCCCGGGAAGTGGCACGCCGCCCGGTGATCCCGTCCGTGGCTTTCGAGCACGGGGTCGACCTCGGCGCAGATCGGCTGCGCGATGGGGCACCGCGTGCGGAACCGGCAGCCGGACGGCGGGTCGATCGGGCTGGGAACGTCGCCCTTGAGCACGATCCGGTTGCTCTTGCGGCCGGGGATGGGCTCCGGGTTCGCCGAGAGGAGGGCGACCGTGTACGGGTGCAGCGGCCGCGCGAAGAGCTCGTCGGACGGCGCGATCTCCACGATGCGCCCGAGGTACATCACGGCGACCCGGTCGGAGATGTAGCCGACGACCGCGAGGTCGTGGGCGACGAAGACGTAGGTGAGGTCGAACTCCTGCTTCAGCTCGACGAGCAGGTTCAGCACCTGGGACTGGATCGAGACGTCGAGCGCGGAGACGGGCTCGTCGGCGACGACGAGCTTGGGCTGCAGGACGAGCGCGCGGGCGAGGCCGATGCGCTGCCGCTGGCCGCCGCTGAACTGGTGCGGATAGCGGTCGGCCGCCTCGGGCGGCAGGCCGACCCGCTGCAGCATCTCGTGGACGATGTCCCGGCGGCCTCTCCGCCCGGAGACCCCGTGAATCGCGAGCCCCTCGGCGATCAGGTCGCCGACCTTCATGCGGGGATCGAGCGAGCCTACCGAGTCCTGGAAGACGATCTGCATGTCGCGGCGCAGCTCCTTCAGCTGCCGCGAGCCGAGGTTCACGACGTCGACGCCCTGGAAGGTGATCTCCCCCTCCGTCGGCTCGAGCAGGCGCAGGAGCGTCCGTCCGAGCGTCGACTTGCCGCACCCGGACTCGCCGACGAGACCGACCGTCTCGCCGCGCCGGATGTCGAGGTCGACGCCGTCGACCGCCTGGAGGTACCCCGAGGTGCGCTGGAGGAACCCCTGCTTCACGGGGAAGTACTTCTTCAGCCCGCGTGTGCGGAGAAGGATGTCGCCCTCGGCGACCTCCTCGAGCTCGAGCGACTCGACCTCGACGCCGTCGATGCTGAGGTCGCTCACGTCGCCGCCGCCTGGCGGACCGCGCGCGGGCCGCTCTCGCAGAGCCAGCACGCCGACTCCTGCCGGCCCACCTCGAAGAGCGGCGGCAGCTCGGTCGTGCAGCGGTCGAAGGCGTAGTCGCAGCGGGGCGCGAAGCGGCAGCCCCTGGGCCAGTCGAGCGGGCTCGGGACCATGCCGCGGATCGCCTTCAACGGCGTCGTGTAGCGCATCCCGAGCAGCGGGATCGACGTGAGCAGCGCCTCCGTGTACGGGTGCTGGGGGTTGGCGAAGATCTCGCTCACGGGCCCGCGCTCGACGATCTTGCCGCCGTACATGACCGCGACCTCGTCGACCATCTCCGCGACGACGCCCAGGTCGTGCGTGATCAGGAGGATCGCCATCCCGAGCTTGTCGCGCAGGTCCTTCATCAGCTCGAGGATCTGGGCCTGGACGGTCACGTCCAGCGCCGTCGTCGGCTCGTCCGCGATCAGCAGCTTCGGGTTGCAGGAGAGCGCCATGCCGATCATCACGCGCTGGCGCATGCCTCCCGACATCTGGTGCGGGTAGTCGCGCATCCGCCGCTCGGCGGACGGGATCCCGACGAGGCGCATCATGTCGAGCGCCCGCTCCTCGGCCTCCTTCTTGCCGACGCCCTGGTGCAGGCGCACGGACTCCGCGATCTGGTCGCCGACCGTGAACACCGGGTTCAGCGACGTCATCGGCTCCTGGAAGATCATCGAGATGTCGTTGCCCCGGATCCTCGCCATCTCTTCCTCTTTGAGCTTGGCCAGGTCGCGCCCCTCGAAGGAGATGGTCGACTCGCGCTCGATGCGGCCCGGCAGCTCGACGAGCCGCATGATCGAGAGCGCGGTGACCGACTTGCCGCTCCCCGACTCGCCGACGACGCCGAGCGCGCCGCCCTTCTCGATCGAGAAGTCGACGCCGTCGACGGCCCGGATCACGCCGCCGTGCGTGTGGAAGGAGGTCCGGAGGTCCTCGACGGAGAGGAGCTCGCTCACGCCGCGCCCTTCTTGGCCGTCGCCGCCCGCGCCTTCCGGGTCGCGCGCTTCGGCCGGGCCGGGGCGGGAGGCGGGCTGGGCACGGCGATGTGCCTCTCGAGCACGCTGCGCATCCGCTCGGGGTCGCGCGACTGGAGGGCCGCGAGCAGCTCGCGGTGCTCGTCGACCATGCGGCCGAGGTCCTGCCCGCGGCCGTAGCGGTAGAAGTAGGCCCGGATCCGCGGCCAGATCGTGCGCCAGATCTGCACGGTGTGCGTCTGCCCCGACGCGCCGATGACGATCTCGTGGAAGCGGAGGTCGGCCTCGACGATGCGGGCCAGGTCGTCGGCGCGGGCGGCCTGCTCCATGAGCCAGATCTGCTTGCCGAGCTCGGCGAAGTCCTCCTCGCTCATCCGCTCGAGCGCCCGCAGGAAGCTGTACCGCTCGAGCGTGAGGCGGATCGGGATCAGCACCTCCTGCACCTCGTCGTCCGAGACGCCGAGGACGACCGCGCCCCGATACGGGAAGGACATGACGAGGCCCTCGTTCTCGAGCTGCCTCAGCGCCTCGCGGACCGGGCCCCGGCTCGTCCCGAGCTCGGTCGAGAGCGTCGCCTCGATCAGGCGCTCACCGGGCTCGTAGCCGCCCGTGATGATCGCGCTGCGGAGGATCTCGACGACCTGCTGCCCACGCGGACGCCCCTTCCTCGCCTCTCCCTCGAGGACCACTGCCGGGCTGCGCTCGACGCTATCGGCCATCGACCCGGACCATCATAGAGGATTGTCGACAATCACCAAATGGTTGACAATCCCTGGCGCCACACCTACTCTGACCATTCTCCGTTGCGGATCACGAGCGTCCATACGGTTGCGGTGCGTACGCCGATGCGGGAGCCCCTCGTCTGGCCCGGCGGGACGCGGCAGTCCGCCTCGGGCCTGCTCGTGGAGATCCACACCGACGAGGGTATCGTCGGCCTCGGCGAAGCGCCGGGCCCGACCCTCCCGACGATCAGGACGATCATCGAGGAGGAGCTGACGCAGTTCCTCGTCGGCCAGGATCCCCTCCGTACGGAGTGGCTCGTCCACCGGATGGAGGAGTTCACCCGCAACTGGAGCCGGATGGGCGCCTACGCGATCGCGGGGCTCGAGATCGCGCTCCTCGACCTCAAGGGCAAGGCACTCGGCGTCCCGGTGGCCCAGCTCCTCGGGGGCTTCTGCCGCGAGCAGGTGCCCGTCGTGGGGTACCTGTTCATCGACGAGCCCGAGGCGAACGCCCGCAAGGCGGCGGCGTTCGTGGAGGCGGGCACGACGGAGCTCAAGCTCAAGGTGGGCCGGGACTTCGCCCAGGACCACGACGCGATCGCGGCGATCCGCGACGCCGTCGGGCCGGAGGCGAAGATCCGGATCGACGCGAACATGATGTGGAGCGTGCCCGCGGCGATCAAGTGGATCCGCGGGCTCGAGCAGTTCGACCTGCAGTACGTCGAGCAGCCGGTGCCGGACTTCGACCTGCAGGGGCTGGCGCAGGTCCGTCGCTCCGTGAGCGTGCCGATCGCCGCCGACGAGGCCTGCACCGACCTGCGCTCCGCCCTCGAGCTGATCAAGGCCGACGCGTGCGACGTCTTCGTCGTCTACCCGTCCGAGGCCGGCGGCCTGACCCGCGCACGTCAGATCGCATCGCTCGCGGAGGCCGCCGGCAAGTGGTGCGCGATCGGGAGCTGGGCGGAGCTGGGCGTCGCGACGACGGCCAACGCGCACCTGGTCGCGTCGTCAACGAGCTTCCCGTTCGCGAGCGACACCCACTACCCGCTGCAGGAGAGCGACGTGCTGACGCAGCCCGTCGAGATGGGCAACGGCTTCATCGAGGTCACGGGCGCGCCGGGCCTCGGCGTCGAGATCGACCGCGAGGCCGCGAACCGCCTCGCAAACATTCAGGTTCGGGAATCCGTCTTCTACGACGACATCGCTGGTGAGGCACCCCGGGTCGGGCAGATCCTGTGACCTGCCCCCAGAAAAGGAGGGACCACGCTGTGGCCGACAAGGAAACCATCGAGAGCGCGGGCGACGGAGGGCTGACCCGTCGCGACGCCCTGGTCAAGGCAGGGGTCGTCACGGCCGGTGCGGTGGCCGCCGGCTCGTTGGCCGGCTCCGTCAAGGCAGCCCCGAAGCGGCGGGTCGCCCAGGCACCCCGTCGCGGCGGGCGGCTGACCTTCGCGCTGGAGCAGGATCCGGTGCACGTCGCGCCGTTCGGCGCGATCCTGACGTCCAACCACTGGGGCAAGCAGGCGGCCTACGACTCGCTCGTCGAGTGGGATCGGAACCTGAACGTCAAGCCCGCCCTCGCCGAGTCGTGGCGCATCTCGCCCGACCAGAAGTCGATCACCTTCAACCTCCGCCGGGGCGTGCGGTTCCACAACGGCAAGGAGCTCGACGCGGGGGACGTCAAGTACTCGGTCGAGAAGATGCTCAACCCGCCGCTCCCCGGGAGCGTCGCGACGCTCGGACAGATCCCGTCGTTCGACGGCGTCGACGTCGTCTCCAAGTACGTCGCCCGACTGCGGCTCAAGGCGCGGGACGCGCGGGTGTTCGGCTTCCTCGCGTGGGGCCGCTACTCGCCGATCGTGCCGGCCGGGCTGTACGACCAGATCAACGTCAGCCGCAACGCGATCGGGACGGGCCCGTACCGGATGCTCGGCTTCGACCCGAACGACAAGGTCGAGTACGTGCGCAACACGCGCTTCTGGAAGCAGGGTCTCCCGTACCTGGAGGGGATGACGCTGAAGACGCTCCCCGACGAGCAGGCGCGGATCGCCGCGCTGCGGGCCGGTGCGATCGACGGCGCGACGCTCTCCACCGACGGCGCCAACGCGTTCAGGAACGACAACGGCTTCACGGTTCTCAAGGGCGGCACCGCCGCGTTCCGCGAGCTGCAGTTCACGATCAAGGGCGATCCGAAGCCGTGGCACGACGTCCGCGTCCGGCAGGCGGTCAACCTCGCGATCAACCGGCAGGCGATCATCAACAGCGTCTACGCCGGCAACGGCAACTACTCCGGCATCGTCCCGCCCGGGTACGGCCCGTGGCCGCTGACGCAGGCGGAGCTGAAGCAGAAGTACCAGAAGTTCGACCTCCCGAAGGCGAGGTCGCTGATGGCTGCGGCCGGGCAGTCGAGGGGCTTCTCGGTGAAGCTGTCCACGTTCTCGACGCCGCTCGAGTTCCAGCAGATCGCCGCGGTGATCAAGTCCCAGCTGAGGGCGATCAACATCGACGTCGAGATCGTCGCCCAGGAGCCCGGCACGTTCGCCGCGAACAACGGCATCGGCAACTTCGAGTGGGACCTCACCGCCCGCGGCATGCGCGGCGACGTCGACGGCTACCTGAACGAGTACAACCCGATCATCCCGGCCTACAAGGCCTGGTACCCGAACTGGAAGAACGTCAAGATCTGGCGCCTGGTCGGGAACGGCAAGATCGTCCTCGATCAGGCCAAGCGCCTCCCCATGTACAAGCAGGCGCAGGTCATGCTCCAGAGCGAGCTGCCGCAGATCGGGCTGATCCAGGTCAACAAGTACCAGGTCGTGCGCCGGCGGGTGCAGGGCATGTACGTCGCGTTCAGCGACTTCAACACCGGTCTGCGCGACACGGTGTGGCTCAGCTCGTGACGGAAGCGTCACCCGTGGGCCGGGAGGGGTGCCGTCACGGCGCCCCTCCCGGCCGAATGTTCTGTGCGACGATCCGATAGGCCGTGACGGGGTACGTCCTCAGGCGCTTTCTCGTCGCGATCCCGACGCTGATCGGGATCTCGATCATCATCTTCCTGCTGGTCCGGCTCCTCCCGGGCGACATCGTCGACATCCTCCTCGGCGGCGACAACACCGCGACCGAGGAGCAGAAGCAGGCGACGCGCGAGCAGCTCGGCCTCACGGGCTCCTACTTCGAGCAGTACTGGCGCTGGGCGAGCAGCTTCGTCCAGGGCGACTTCGGCTTCTCGTACCGCAACACACAGCCGGTGTCCGAGATCCTGGGCACCGCTCTGCCGATCACCCTCGAGCTCGTCATCCTCGGGCTCCTGATCGCGTGCGTCATCGGCATCCCGCTGGGCGTCCTCTCGGCCGTCAAGCGGGACAGCAAGCACGACTACGCGGCGCGCGTGGGCGGGCTGATCGGCGTCTCGATCCCCAGCTTCTGGCTCGCGACGCTCCTCCTCCTCTTCACCTCCCGGGTCTTCGGCTGGGTGCCGCCGCTCAACTACACGCCCATCTACGAGGACCCGATCGAGAACCTGAGCCAGTTCATCCTCCCGGCGATCTCGATCTCGGTGTTCACCCTCGCGGTCGTGATGCGGATGGTGCGGGCGACGATGCTCGAGGTGCTCGGGCAGGACTACGTCCGCACCGCGCGCGCGAAGGGCGTCAAGCAGAAGGTCGTCATCTCGCGGCACGCGCTCCGGAACGCGCTGATCCCCGTGGTCACGGTGGTGGGCTTCGAGATCGGGATCCTGATGGGCGGCTCCGCGATCGTCGAGATCATCTTCGGCCTGCCGGGGATGGGCAACACGCTGATCAACGCGATCTTCAACCGCGACTACCCGGTCGTGCAGGCGGCGACGATGCTGATCGCCGCCGTCTTCATCTTCGCGAAACTCGCCGTCGACCTCCTCTACGGCGTCCTCGACCCGAGGATCTCGCAGGAATGAGCAACCGCGGCGACTTCGAGGCTCCGGTGCTCGCCCCCGAGGGGCCGAGCGAGGTCGGGAAGGGCCAGTGGGTCTACGTCCCCGCGCGCCGCTCCGCCCGCTTCGCGAAGTGGAAGAACCCGATCGGGATCGCCGGCGCGATCATCGTCGGCCTCAACATCTTCATCGCGCTCTTCGGCAAGTACATCTGGTCGGTCGACCCCGACGAGCTCGTCGCGACGCGGCTGCAGGATCCGAGCTGGGCGCACCCACTCGGCACCGACGAGCTCGGGCGCGACACGCTCGCCCGCATCATCCACGGCGCCCAGGTCTCGCTGCAGGTCGGGATCATCTCCGTCGGCATCGCGCTCCTCCTCGGGGTCTCGATCGGCCTCGTCTCCGGCTTCTTCACGGGGAAGGTCGACACGGTGCTGATGCGCTTCGTCGACCTCATGTTCGCCCTGCCGGGCCTCGTGCTCGCGATCGTGATCGCGGGCCTGCTCGGGCCGAACCGTCGCAACGCGATGATCGCGATCGGGATCGTGATCGCGCCCGCCTTCGCGCGGGTGGTGCGCGGCGCGGTGCTCGAGGTGATGGGCTTCCCGTTCGTCGAGTCGGCCCGGGCGCTCGGGTCCTCGCACTGGCGGACCATGGCGCGCCACGTGATGCCGAACATCGCCGCGCCCGTGATCGTGCTCGTGACGGTCTACCTCTCCACCGCGATCCTCACGGAGGCGGCCCTCAGCTTCCTCGGGCTCGGCACGCAGCCGCCGGAGGCGTCGTGGGGCGGGATGCTGTCGAGCGCGCGCGCCTATCTCGAGGTGCAGCCGTGGCTCTCGATCTTCCCCGGGCTCGCGATCATGATCGTCGTCCTGGGCTTCAACTTCCTCGGGGACGGCCTGCGCGACATCCTCGACCCGCGCCTCGGGCCACACGTCGGAGGGGCCAAGGACACCAAGTGAGGCGGGCGTGCTCGACGTCCTGATCCGGGGCGGCTGGATCGCCGACGGCACGGGGAGCCCACCGTTCCTCGGCGACGTCGCGATCGAGGACGGCCGGATCGCCGAGGTCGGCCGGCTCGACGGGTCGGCCACCGCCGCGCGGGTCGTCGACGCGACCGGGAAGGTCGTGTGCCCCGGGTTCGTCGACCCGCACAGCCACAGCGACTTCTCGCTGCTCGCCAACCCGACCGCCGAGAGCACGATCCGCCAGGGCGTGACGACCGAGGTCGTCGGCAACTGCGGCTGGAGCTACGCCCCGGTCACCGACCACTCGCGCGAGTACATGTCGGGCAGGCTCCACACCTTCGGGTACGACGGGCCCGTCATCCCGTGGTCGACGTTCGGCGAGCACCTGGACTTCCTCGCGGACGTCGGGCACACGCCGAACCTGGCGTGGTTCGTCGGCCACAACGCGATCCGCCTCGCGGCGGGGGTCTCCGGCTCGAACCCCACCGAGGACGAGCTTTCGCGGATGGAGGGCTTCGTCCGCGAGGCCATGGATGCAGGTGCCTTGGGCATGTCCACCGGGCTGGAGTTCAACCCCGGGCGCGAGGCTGCCACGGCCGAGCTCGTCCGCCTCAACGCGGTCGCCGGCGAGTACGACGGGATCTACACGAGCCACGTCCGCAACCGCGACTCCGGCATCCTCGACGCGATCGGCGAGTTCCTCGAGGTCGCCCGGGCGGGCGGCGCGCGTCATCGACGCGACGGGGAAGGTCGTCTGCCCCGGTTTCGTCGACCCGCACAGCCACAGCGACTTCTCGCTCCTCGCCAACCCGAACGCCGAGAGCACGATCCGGCAGGGCGTGACGACCGAGGTCGTCGGC
>DASTWH010000088.1:0-2404 GCA_035758735.1 Gaiellaceae bacterium | reverse complement strand
GGTCGACGCGTTCACGCCGACGCTGGGATTCGCAACGAAGGTCGTCTCGGTGACGGTGCTCTTGTTCTTCTGCCTCATCGGCCTCGTGTTCTGGATCTCGAGCCTGCACGATCGACCCGATTTCAAGCGGAAGACGAAGGCCGTCCATCAGACCGGCGCCCACGAAGCGGAGCTGACATGAGAGTACCCCTCATGATCCGGATCGGCGCGCTCGTCATCGCGACGACGGGGTTCTACACCTACGTCGGTCAGATGGTGCCGCAGAAGGAAGTGCTGCCGCCGCAGGAGACCGCGCTCGGAGGCGACGTGAGCACGGCCGACATGGTCAAGATCGGCCGCGAGATCATGGCCGGTAAGGGGCTCTGCCTGACCTGCCACACCGTCGGCAAGACCGGCGCGCTGCGGTTTCCCGATCTCGAGGGTGTCGCGGTCCGCGCCAAAACCCGCGTCCCGGGCCTGGACGACGTCGAGTACTTCGCCCAGACGATGTACGAACCGACCGCCTATGTCGTGCCGGGTTTCCCGCCGGCGATGCCACCCGTCAACCAGCCGCCGATCGGTCTCACCGACCAGGAAATCCTCTGCGTGATCGCGGCGCTCCAGACCTACGGAGGTACGCCGACGGTGACGATGCAGACGAAGCATCACTACAACAGCGGCGCCGCGCCCGCCGGGACGCCGCCTCCTGCCGCTCCGCCGAAGGGCTCGCAATGAACATCCTCGTTGTCGTTGCCGTGCTCGCCGTCTTCGGGCTCCTTCGCTTCCGTCGCGCCAATCTGCTGACGTGGGCGATCGCCTGGTGGGTGGGGATCTACGTCCTCCTCCGATTCGGCTTCACGGCCCCGATTCCGGCGTCCGTCGTGTCGCTCTACATGGGCATCGTCTCGATCGCCATCTTTGCCTACGTCTCCTCGAGCGAGGAGCGCCGCGATGAAATCGTCCGTCCGCTCGTCCGGTTCATCACCGACAAGCGCTACACCGCCCTCCTCGGCGCAACGGTCGTCGCTATTCCGGCGCTCGCCGCCGCGAACGTCTACGTCCAGATGAACGTCCCGCTCGAGCCTCCGCTCTTCGCGCGAACCGTCCACCCGGCGTCGCCTGCCGAGATCACGGTCCACGATAAGAAGATCGATCTCGACGCCGGAGAGAACCCCTACCTGGAACTCGCGGTGTCGCATCCGGAAGAATTCCGCAAGCACGTCGAGAACGGGCGCCGGGTCTACTACCGGAACTGCGTCTTCTGCCACGGCGACGATCTCACCGGCAACGGCATGTTCGCGCACGGGCTGGATCCGATTCCGACCAACTTCAGCGACCCTGCGACGATCGCGGGCTTGCGCGACACGTTTCTCCTTTGGCGGATTTCCAAGGGCGGCCCCGGCCTCCCCGAGGAAGGCGGTCCCGGGGACTCGGCCATGCCGGCCTGGGAGAAGCTCCTGAAGGAAGACGAGATGTGGGAGGCAATCCTCTTTCTCTACGACTTCACGGGCCAGAAACCTCGGGCCAAGGAGGTCGCGCACTGATGACCTCACGCCTGCTATCGCGTGGTTCGGTCGCTGTACTCGTCCTGCTGGTGGGTGCCACCGCTACGGGAAGGATGCGCGCTCAGGGTCCCGACGTCGGGACCGAGGCACAGCGGGAGTCGGGCAAGCAGCTCTATCTCAAGTACTGCTCGCAGTGCCACGGCGAGAAAGGGGACGGCGAAGGGTACGCCGCTCCGCATCTGCGCCCCAGGCCCCGCAACCTGACCACCGGGAAGTACAAGATTCGCACTACTCCCAATGGCGCGCTCCCGACCCATCAGGACCTCGTCAACATCATCAGGCGAGGCATGCCTTACACCTCGATGCCGGCCTGGCCCAGGTTCTCCGAGGAGGAAGTATCGAATCTCGCCTACTTCATTACGACCTTCTCCCCCGACTTCGCCAACCCCGAGAACGCTCCCCAGCCGGTTCCGCTCCCGAGTGCGCCGAGAGCCACGAGTGAGTCCGTCGAGCTGGGGAAGAAGCTCTACGTCGACAGCGGCTGCGCGCGGTGCCACGGCAATCTCGGCCGGGGCGACGGGTCTTCGGCGCCCACGTTGAAGGACGACTGGGGCTATCCCATCCGCTCGGCGAACCTAGCGCAAAGTTGGACCTTCCGCGGCGGGTCGTCCCGCGAGGATATCTTCAGGACGATGAGCACCGGGTTGAACGGCACGCCCATGCCGTCGTTTCTCGAAGCCCTTACGCCCGAGCAACGGTGGGCGATCACCGACTTCATCGTCTCGCTGTCGGGCAGCGCCGGGCCGGGCTATACGAATCTCGTCATCGCCAAGCACGTCCCGGAGCGGATCGATCTCGCGAAGGGGGCTGCGAGCTTCGCCTCGGCTCCCGCGGCCCGCTTCCCCATCGTCGGGCAGATC
>DASTWH010000052.1:0-7475 GCA_035758735.1 Gaiellaceae bacterium | reverse complement strand
ACGCCCAGCGTCTGCCAGAAGCCCTCCACTTCGAACGCCCAGACGATCGAGCCGACGAACGCCGCGATCATCCCGAACACGCCGACGAGCGTCGCGATGAACGCCCATGCGCGCAGCGTGCCGTAGTGCGTCATGTCCCACCTCCAGCGGGTCGAGTTCGTTGACGCGAGCCTACTCCGGACGTGAGTGGATCGCGCGGACCGCCTCGATCGTGTCCGCCTCGTCCGGCGACTTGTCGGGCCGGTAGCCCTTCACCCGGGCAAACCGAAGCGCAACGCCACCCGGATACCGCGAGCTCGTCTGAACGCCGTCGAACGCGATCTCGACGACGAGCTCGGGGCGGACGTGGACGACGCGCCCCTCCGTGTGCGTCTGCAGCCCGAGGAGGTGCTGCGTCTGCCACACGAGCATCTCGTCGGTCATCCCCTTGAACGTCTTGCCGAGCATCACGAAGCTGCCCCCGACCGGATCGCGCGCGCCGAGGTGGAGATTCGACAGCTTCCCCTGACGGCGTCCGTGCCCCCACTCGGCGGCGAGAACGACGAGGTCGAGCGTGTGCGACGGCTTGACCTTGAGCCAGCCCGCGCCGCGTCGGCCCGCCTCGTAGGGCGCGTCGAGCGACTTCGCCATCACGCCCTCGTGCCCGAGCGCGAGCGTCGCGTCCAGGAACTCCCGGGCGACTGCCGCGTCGTCGGTCTCGACGCGTTGCACACGGAGCTCCGGCGGGAGGGCACGGTCGAGCGCGACGAAGCGCTCCCGCGCCGGCGCATCCACGAGGTCCTCGCCGGCGAGGTGCAGACAGTCGAAGAAGAAGGCGGTGAGAGGGATCTCGGACGCCGAGCTCGACCTCGTCCCGAAGCGGCTCATGGTCACCTGGAACGGCTCGGGACGCCCGTCCTCGCGGAGCGCGATCGCTTCACCGTCGAGCACGATCGCACCTCCGCCCAGATCCAGCCGGCTGAGCGCAGCGACGATCTCCGGAACTCGATCGGTGATGTCGGCGAGGTTTCGAGTGAAGATCCGCACGTCGTCGCCGGCGCGGTGCGCCTGGATGCGCGCCCCGTCGAGCTTCCACTCGATGCTCGCCCGACCGAGCCGCTCGAGCGCGCCCGTCACGTCGTCGGCCGTCTGCGCGAGCATCGGCGTGATCGGCTGCAAGGGGGTGAGTCGGAACTCGGCGAGCCCGGCCACACCGTCGCGCATGGCCGCGGCGGCGACCGATCGCAGGTCACCGGCCAGCATCGCGGCGCGACGGACATCCGCAACCGGAATGTCGGCCGCCTTGGCGACCGCGTCCGCCATGATCCCCTCGAGCGCACCCTGGCGAAGCTCGCCGAGGAACAATCCGACGAGGAGGCGCTGCTCCGGCTCGGTCGCCCGCGTGAGCAGCCCGGCCAACTCCTCGCGCCGCGCCGCCTGCGAGCCCTTCCCCGTGATCGCCTGCAGGCGCGTCACCGCTGCGTCGACTTCGAGGACCGCGAGAGACGGTGCCGTCGCGGGCGACGGCACGTCACGCAGTGCGGCCCAGCCGACGCCGACCGTGCCCTGCGGCAGCTCACCGGAGAGGTAGGAGACGGCGATGGCGACCTCCTCCGGGCTCGCCTCTCCGAGGCACGCGGCGATCCGCTTCACCTTCGCGAGCCGCGAAGACGTGGCCGCGACGTCAGCCGAGGTCTCGGCGATCCGTGCGAGGAGCATGCACGGCATTCAACCTCGTCTCACCCGTCCTTCACGTAGCGCACGAGCTCCTCACGGTCCGCAGACCCGGACACGCCGATGGCCAGCACCGGCCCGATCCCGCGTGCGTAGAACTTGTACTCGAGCACGTTCGGCTCGAGCGGGTTCAGGTCGCGGGTCATCAACACCGTGCCTCGGCGGAAGTGGCCGAAGGGCACCTCGACCTGCTCCCGGAGGCTGACGACCTCGCCGCGGTCCTCCGCGTGCCCCTTGTAGTACTCCTGGCGGTAACTCATGCCCGACTTCGGATGCGCGGGCACGATCACGCCCGGCTGCGCCCCGTCGACGCCGGCCTCGAACGATCCTTCGGTCGACACCGGCTTGCCGTTCTCGTATGCCGTCGTCGCCTCGCCGAGATACCAGACGTTCCCGCACCGATCCTGCGCGTACCAATCGTCGGTGATCTCGATCGGCATGCCGGCCTCGGTAGCCACGTCGTGGACGACTCGCGCCGTCACACCGTCCGCGATCACCTTCGTCTTCCGGAGCACGGTCACGACTCCGTGCTGCCTCGTGCCGTCGGGCGCCGTTTCGCGGTACACCCACCTCGCACCCACCCTCATGGGCCACCAGGGGTTCGTTATGCGCGTGGTGAAGTCGGCCGGGTCGAGGCGCACCTGTTCCTTGCCGCGCGGAATGACACACTGTGCTTCGGCCGCATCGATGCTCGCACGGGCCGCCGAAGCCACGACCACGCCGAGGACGGCCACCAGCGCCGTCGCTGCTCTCGTGTTCATCACGCTCCTCTCGCTCGACCCGTTCTACAACGGCGCGATGAGATTTCGATGAGAGCGCTCGGCAGGCGTCAGAGTGCCGCAAGTGCTGCGAGCTCGTCCCGATCGAGCCGCCATGCCCCGGCGGCAGCGACGTTCGCACGTACCTGCTCGGGCTTCGTCGCCCCGGCGATGATCGAGCCGACGCCCGGCGTCGAAGCCAGCGCGCAGATCGCGAGCTCGTGGAGGGAGTGGCCGTGCTCCTCGGCGAATGCAGCGCACGCCTCGACGCGATCGAATCGCGCCTCGTCGATCTCCCGACCGGCGAGACGCGTCCCTGCCGGCGCCTCCTCGCCGCGTCGGTACTTCCCCGTGAGCAGACCGCTCGCGAGCGGGAAGTACGGGATGTACGAGACGCCGAGCTCGCGGCAGAGCGGGAGCACGTCCTCGTCGTCGTCGCGGCGAATGACGCTGTAGTGGTTCTGGAGGACGGTGAAGGGAGCGAGTCCATGGTCTCGCGCGACCCGATCCGCCTCGGAAAGCTGGTCTGCCGAGAAGTTCGAGCACCCGATCGCCCTGACCTTGCCTTCGCGAACGAGCTCATCGAGGGCACCGAGCGTCTCGACGATGGGCGTGCCCGGATCGGACTTGTGCAGGTAGTAGAGGTCGACCACTTCGGTGCGAAGCCGCTCGAGGGACGCCTCGATCGACGTTCGAACGGTCTCGGCCGAGCCGTCTCCGCCCTCCTGCCCCCAGCCGAACTTCGTGGCGATCACGACCTCGTCGCGGCGGCCCACGAGAATCTCGCCGAGGAAGCGCTCGCTATCGCCGTTCCCATAGGTCGCAGCCGTGTCGAAGAAGGTGACGCCCGCATGGAGAGCCGCGTCGACGACGGCCCGGGTCGCGTCGAAGTCGATCCGCCCGCCGAAGTTGTTGCAGCCCAGGCCGACGCGCGAGACGCGAAGGCGGCTCTCTCCGAGATCGACGAGCTCCACCCGAGGGAGGCTAGACGCCGAGGTCGAGCCGTTGCGGGAGGACGCCTTCGAGCTCGAGCAGCAGTCGCTTCAGCTCGAGCCCGCCGCCGTAGCCGCCGAGCCCGTCGGACGCGACGACCCGATGGCAGGGGACGACGAGAGGAAGCGGATTCGTCGCCATCATCACGCCCACGTCGCGAGGATCCACACCGCCGGCGCGTGTACCGAGTTCGCCGTACGTGACGGTCGTTCCGTAGAGCGCGATGTCGCACAGCGTCTCGAGGACGCGACGGTGGGTCGGCTCGACACCCGCCCAGTCGAGGGCGACCTCGAAGCCTTCTCGCTCCCCGCGCGCATATTCGGCGAGCTGGGCGGCCGCGGCTTCGGCGTTGCCGCCAGCCGGGCCGTTGCCGCTCGTTTGGAGTGCGTGCTCGCCCGGAAGCCGAACCCGGCGGACGCCCGCCTCGCTGGCCTCGACGGCAAGGGTGCCGATGCGCGTCTCGACCGACCGTGTCGCCACGATGCCAGCGTACTGGGAGGGGCGGAGGAGGCTCCGAGCCGTTGCTCGAAGCCTCCCGCGCCGGACTACGCCGATTCGGCCAGGTCCTCGGGCGACGTCTCGACGACGCCCTCGAGCCTCGGAGCGAGGGTCCTGAGTGCGTGCGTCTCGAGCTGGCGGACGCGCTCTCGCGAGACGCCGAGCTCGCGAGCGATGGCATCCAGCGACCGCTGCTCCCCGTCGAACCCGAACCGGAGCTCGAGGAGCCGTCGCTCGCGCTCGGGAAGCTCCTGGAGTGCCGCACGAACCGAGCGCCGGCGGACCGCGTCGCCCGCCTCCTCGCTCGGATCGACGGCGTCGGGATCCGCGAAGAGATCGCCGAGCTCACCGTCGCCGTCGTCGCCGACCGTCTGGTTCAGCGATACGGACGCCTCGGCGACGCTCAATGCCTCGATGACGTGCTGCTCCTCGTAGCCGCTCATGGAAGCCAGTTCCTCCTCCGTGGGCTCCCGGCCATGCTCGATCTCGAACTCCCGCGTCAGGCGCGCCAGCTTGATCCGGCGCTCGTGGACGTGGGCGGGAACACGGATCGTCCGACCCTGATTCGAGATGGCCCGCTGGCAGGCCTGCCTGATCCACCAGGTCGCATACGTCGAGAACTTGAAGCCCTTGCGCCAGTCGAACTTCTCGACCGCGCGGTTGAGGCCGATGACGCCCTCCTGGATGAGGTCGCCGAACGACACTCCGTGCCCGCGGTAGCGCTTGGCGATCGAGACGACGAGGCGGAGGTTGGAGTTGATCATCCGCTCCTTCGCTGAGGCGTCGCCGCGCTCGATGCGCTTGGCGAGTGCTACCTCCTCGGCGGCGGTCAGGAGATCGTGCTTGCCGATCTCGTTCATGAAGAGCGTCACCGAATCGGTCACGCCCGTCATGTCCGACGCGAGCTCGAGCTCGACACGGTCCTCGGCGAGGCCGAGATCCGTCCCCGTCTCCGCGTCGTCGCCATCCGCGCTCTCGTTGACCGCGGTGAGCTCCACGCCTCGCTCCTCGAGCTCGCTCCGCAGCCGCGCGACGTCCTCCTCGTCGAGGTCCAGCTCGGCGGCCTTCGCCGCGAGGGCAGCCGCCTCGAGCACGCCGTCGGCCTCGGCGTCCTCGATCAGGTCGATGAGTTCCTTCGTGTCAAAGATGGTGTCGATCTGTGTCTCCTCCTTCAGGCCGTTGCAGCGCGCGCTCGGCGCCGCTCGAAGCGCTCGACACGACTTCCCAGTGCCATCGGGCGCTCGACGCCCGTGTACGCGGGATGACAGTTCGAGCAAACCTCGACGGTGAGCGCGTCACGCACGGATCGGGTCGTGAATTCGTTTCCACAGGCGCCACAGCGCACGTGGGTCAGTTCGAGTACGGGATGTATTCCCCTCACGTTCATGCTCCTTCTCAGGTCTTCTCCGCCGACGCTAGATAGAACGAACGGACGTTCTTCATCATTCCCGGCGAGCGCGACCGAGAAGCCATCCGGGCTTGGCTCTCATCGCCGGCTGCACGAGTCGTGCGGGAATGTCGCTCGAGTTGTCGCATGAGAGACTGGGCCCATGCCTGAGCTGCGCCACGGTGTCTGGCATTGGCAGTCGCCGCATCCCGGCTGGAACGAGGAGGAGTGGTGGCCCGAGCTCGTGTCGTCGTACGGGATCGAGCTCGGCGACGACTTCCTGTTGTTCGACCCGCTCTCCGTTCCCGACGAGCTGCGCGAGCGCGCGACCGCCGTCGTCCTGACAGCGCCGTACCACGAGCGCGACGCCCGTCGGCTTGGCCTCCCGGTGCACACGCCGCCTGCGGACACGTGGCAGGACTGGGTGGAGAAGTTCGGCATCGATCCCGACCGCGTGCGCGGCATGGAGAGCGAAGATCTCGCGTGGCTGCGCGCGGGTGAAGGCGAAGGACACTTCCACGGCCCTGGCGCGTGGCCGTTCGGTATCACCGCGTACGCGGGCCGCGAGGAGAACGACCTCGTTCTCTGGCTGCCGTCGACCAACGCCATCGTCACCGGCGACACGCTCTCCGACTTCGGCGAAGGACTGGACATCCAGCTCGGCGGTCGCAAGAACGTGACGCGCGACGATGTCGTGCGACGGCTCCGTCCGCTGCTCGACCTGCCGATCGAGCTCGTGCTGCCGGCGCACGGCGAGCCGACGGATCGCGCGGCGCTCGAGCGCGTACTTTCCTGAGCGGACCGGCAAGACCAGAGGCTCGGGAGACGTCGCGCCTTCCTGCCCCGGTGTGCGGGGGGCCCTTGAGCCACGCCGTGGCCTCTCTCCCAACAGCGAGGAGGAGACGGCGCGGGCTACATCATCGTTTCGGGAAGTACGGGCGCAGCCAACTCGTCGTCGGTCATGTGACGAGCGACCTCCCAGACGAAGCGATCGAGAAAGAACCTCCGTATCGACTAGCGAGCGGGGTCCAAGCGCCCGGATCGGCAAGCCGTGCTGCACGGATTCGCAAAGCGCGATGTCCTCGCGCTGGACCGTATCGGTGAGCTCGATGTTCTCACGCACCTCTTCGTCGATCGCTGTCGGCGCGAATCGCGGTCCGCCGTCAGCATACGCAGCCCGCGTATCGGACAAGATGACGGTGGCTTGGTGAGCGAAAGGCGCCTCAGAGTCGGACTCGTCGTCGAGCCGACGGGCATCGACAACCCGTACTACCACGGGGCCTACCTCGGGCTCGAGCGGGCCGTCCGCGAGTTGGGGATCAGAGGGCGAGTCATGACACCTGCCCCGAAGGAAGGCTACGTCCCGAGCCTCTCACTTCTCGCGCGGCAGAAGTACGACCTCGTCATTGGGAATAACGGCGCCGAACTGGCCCCCGCCTCAGCCCCACACTTCCTTGGCGCCCACGCGATCGACAGAGTCGCCACCGAGTTTCCCGAAACGCGGTTCGCGATCATCGACGTTGCCCACGACGATCTGGCGCATCGTCCGAAGAACGTCCTGGGCCTCGTGTTCAGCGAAGAGCAAGTCGGCTATCTGGCCGGCCACCTGGCTGCGCTCGTGCTGGAGCTCTCTCCCGGGGAGGAGGTGATCAGCTCCGTCGGGGGTCAGCGGGTGCCGGCGGTGGAGCGATACATCGCTGGCTACGAGGCAGGCGCGAGACGAGCCAATCCTCGCGTCAGGGCGTTGAACACCTACACCGACGACTTCATCGACCCTGTCAAAGGTCGGTCGGTCGCACTGAGCCAGATCGCGAAGGGATCGCGAGTCGTCTTCCAGGTCGCCGGCCCCTGCGGCCTCGGGGCGCTGGAGGCGGCAAGCGAGCATGGAATCTGGGGCATCGGAGTCGACGTCGACCAATCCCACCTGGGCCGTCACATCCTGACGAGCGCCGTGAAGAGGATGGACGTAGCCGTCTTCGACACGATCGAGGAACTCGCGCGTGGGACGCTCGAGACCGGTCGCACATGCCGCTTCTCCCTTCAAAACGATGGTGTCGGCCTCGGCACGATCAGTGCGGACGTGCCCCGTTCGTTCAAGGCCGAGATCGAGGACGTGAGGGCCGAGA
>DASTWH010000302.1:0-4251 GCA_035758735.1 Gaiellaceae bacterium | reverse complement strand
CCTCGAACGCGGCCACGGCAGCCACGAGCGCGATCGCGAAGAGCAGAGCCACGCGAGCGGGTGTTTTTTTCCTGCACGCGGCCGCAAGCACGTGCTGCATGGCGCCGCATCGTCCTCGATCGTGCGGATCAATGCAAGCCTCGAAGTCCCGCCTTGGTAGAGGAGATGCTTGACGCACGCGGCCCGATCCACTTCCATCCGCGTTGGGGTCAGCCGCCGGCGCGGGGCGCGGACGAAACTGGGAGAGAGCATGAGGGGTAGGACGTTGTCGATCGTCGTACCGGTGTTCAATGAGGAGCGGCGCCTGCCCGCGCTTCTCGATCGACTCAACACGGAGGCTGACGCGGTACTCGCGCCGGCCGACCTGGAGCTTCTCGAGGTGATCGTCGTCGACGACGGCTCCGCCGACGGGACCTCCGACATTCTCGCCATGTGCGCTCACCTCCCCGGGCGGCTGCGCTCCATCCGACTCGCGGCGCATCACGGAAAGGGTGCAGCTGTGAAAGCGGGCGCTCGGGCTGCGAAGGGTGATCGCATTCTCATGACGGACGTCGACCTCTCCACCCCGCTTGAGGAGGTCGTAGGACTATCTGCAGAGCTCGACCGTGGTGTCGACTTCGCAATGGGGTCGCGCTCCCTCCCTGCCTCCGACGTGGTTGTGCACCAGCCGGCACATCGAGAGCTCGCCGGAAAGACGTTCAACCTGCTCTTCCGCTTGGCGACGGGCCTCGCCTGGCGGGACACGCAGTGCGGCTTCAAGCTCTTCCGACGGAGCACGACACGTGAGCTGTTCGAGCTACAGCGTGTCGAAGGCTTCGCCTACGACGCCGAGCTCTGCGTCAATGCCGATCGGCTCGGGCTTCGAGTCTCGGAAGTGCCGGTGCGCTGGATGAACAACGTGGACACCCGGGTGACGCTCTTCGGTTCGTCGGTGCAGATGGCGCTGGACCTCGCCCGGATCGCCTGGAGAGCGCGACGGCTCAAACGTCCATCCCTGGACGAAACGCTCCAGCGAGAGGCTGTGGGCGAGACTTCAGCTGGGATGAAGCACACGGTAGATCTGAACGCCAGGGTTCCGGTAGACGACCGTCCAGAGCTTCCCCAGCCCTGAGGACCACTTCTCGTCACGATCGCCGAAGTACGCCCGCTCGAGCAGGCCGACGACGAAGTACGAGGCGCCGTATCGGCGAAAGATCCGGTACGCCTCCTCGGGGTCCCGAGTCCTGTAGGCGGTCTGCACTTCCTGGACACGCTGGTTCACGACCGGCGCCTGCGGCGGACGCTGCTGCCGCTGGTGGTAGTCCCAACCGACGACGTTCGGATTGCCGGTGAACATCGAGTACCGACCTTCCCACCCGTACAACACCGGAGCGGTGTTCGCCTCGGCGATGACGGGCGAGCCGTCGATGTTCTCCTGGATCCAGCGGATCGCGTCGCCGTCGTACTTCAACGGGATCTGCTTCTCCTGGTCGAACACCACGGCCTTGCGCATGAATGCAGCGCCATCCAGCGTTCCTCCGACCGAGGTGTCGAAACGGTCGCCGATCCTCGCTTTGGTGGCCAGGACCGGATAGAGCGCCGCGACGAACAGCACGCAAGCGATGGCGACCGACCAGCCAACCGCGACCGAGCGACGGAACCTGGGCAAGCGCTCCACGACCGTCCCGATCGCGACGGCGGACGCGATCCCCCACAGCACCCAGACCTGAAGGTACGTCTTGAAGACGGTGTTCGTTCGGCCGATGTCGATGTTCTTCACGACGTAGTACTCGACCGCGACCGTGATGGCGAGCCCGATGAGCACGAGAGCGACGGCCATCTGCCAGAGCGCGCGCCGCGTCGGGTCCACCCCGGCACGCGGCCGGCGGAAGAAGGAGAGCAGTGCAGCGGCAGCGAGGGGAATCGCGATCGCCAACACACCGTGTCCGAGAACACCGAGCGCCGCGGCCAGCACCAGGGCCGCCGGCACCGCGCGGACCGCTGCGTCGTGTCCGAGCGACGGCTCCACGAGCGCGCGCTGCAGCTCGCGGAAGCGTTTGATCCGGTCCCAACTCCGGAAGGCGCTACGCCAGTAGCGTACGACGGAGTTTGCGTCCCGGGCTGTCCACAGATCGATCAGCAGCCCCGAGGCGATCGCGAACAGGAACACCCCGTGGATCGTCAGGTAGTCGTTGATGCGAGTGCGGGCGCCCTCCCACTCCTGTACGCCGTTGAAGACCGAGTAGTACCGTCGATGGAACGGTAGGAAGAGGACGTAGGCGAGCACGAGCAGCCCCGCGCCGCGGATCGCCAGGGCCGCTAGACCACGGGACGAGAAGCCTCTCTGCGCCTGCTGCAGCGTGAGTGCCACGAGCGCGATGAGCGCGTACGTCGGAAAGTCCCACGTGTTGACAGGCCAGAGGGCGCCGAGGACCAGCGCGAGGAGCACGTAGAGCGCGATCGCCGGCGCGCGGTCGCCGCGATCCGGACGATTCCGGACCACTCCGATTGCGAGCGCAAGCGCGACCGCCGCGAAGGGCAGCGCGATCGCGTGGGCATGCAGGTCGCCGAACAGGTAGGTGAAGAACGGGAGCTCGTTGATCGGACCCGGCTCGGTCGACGGGTGGTGGATGACCCGCGTCGGATTCCAGTACCACCACTCGATCGGAATCGTCTGATGGAGCCGGTCATACAGCACACGAAGCTCGCCGAGGTTGCCCAGGACCGCGACCAGCAGGGCGCCGAGCAGCGCTACGAGGACGGGCAGGTGTCGCCTCCAGGACGGTCGTCGGACGCCTGTATCGGCGAGCGCGAGCGTCGCGCCGAACGTCGCCGTTCCGAGGAACGCCAGAAGCGTCGGCACTGCAAGGTTGTACGCGATGGCAGGAGCGATGCTCGTGGCCTTCACGAGCACCGCAACGAGAACGAAGCCGAGGTAGTAGTAGTTCATCTGACCGCCCGCGAACCAGGGATCGAACGGCGGGAAGTGCGTGCTCTTGAGCACGGCGTTGAGGTACGCGAAGTCCATCGGCTTCTCGCCGCCGCGCGATGGATGCCAGAGGTCGGGATTGGCCCAACGGATCAGGATCCCGGCCGTGAGCAAGGACCAGAAGAGTCCTTCTGCGAGCAGGAGCAGCCGCCAATGCGCTCGCAGCCACGCCCTGATCTCGCGGTGGCGCCGCGCCACGATCGCCGCACCGCCAAATGCGAAGACGAGCGCCGACAGAGCGATGCTCCCACGGGTGAAGTCGACGATACGAAGACTCGCGAGCCACCAGACGAGCCAGGTCACCAAGAGCAGGCCGATCGGCCTGGCGAGCGTGAAGCCGCGGTCCGGGAGAGACGCCCCGGCGAGCCATGCGTACGGGAGGCCGATCAGTCCCACGACCACCAACGCGACCACCCAGAAGAGCACCGGGTAACGGGATGAGAACGCCCCGTAGTCGAACATGTGTCGCCAGGTGCCGTGGGCAGCCATCAACCCGCGCTCGGCCCCCGAGAGCATCAGCGTGTCCGATCCGATTCGGGCCGTGAGCGCGAGGACAGTGGCGACCAGGAGGACCGCGAGTACGAACCCGCCCGCGGCTCGCGCTCTCCATCGCCCCGACATCGCGCGCGATCTGGCCGGAAATCCCTCGGCGCGCAGTTCCGAGGGCCTGACTCGAAGTGTCCGCAAGAGCCGCCCACCGGGCAGGTTCGGCGATGCTCCCACGTCCAGAACGTACACAGGCACATGCCGACCGGCAATGGAGAGGTCGCGCGACCGCGATCCAGTACTGGCTTTTCCCGCTCAGTCGGCTATATAGAGCCAGTGCGGCGAACACCCCTCCTCTTGACCATGCTCCTGGCGCAGCAGGACGTCGACAACGCGCTCGAAGCGTTCATCACGAGTGACTACAGCGGGGACCGAACCAAGTTCGAGCGGTCTCTGAAAGCGCAAGGCTTCACACTGGCGACCTTCAAGGAGAGCTTGAGGGCGTCCGTCCTGACTCGGAAGGTGCTCGACGCGGCAAACAGGAACGTGACGGTCGACGATCGCGACGTCGTCGCGTACTACAAACTGAACCGCGCGACCAAGTACTCCGACACCCCGTTCAAGCAGGTCAAGGATTCGATCCACGCGACTCTCCTCGACCAGAAGCGCGGCGAAGCCAACGTCGCCTGGATCCAGAACCTCGCGATCCGCTACGAGGACAAGGTGGACGACGCAGAGGGCTTCGAGCCGCCGGGATCCTAGGACGCAGGTCCGGCGTGACCGCGGCGGCTTTCTTC
>DASTWH010000224.1:0-3279 GCA_035758735.1 Gaiellaceae bacterium | reverse complement strand
ACCCTGCAGGGCGTCGTCATCTTCGGCGCGCTCGCGATCATCATCTTCACGCTGATCGTCGATCTCCTGTACGCGTGGATCGATCCGCGAATCCGCCTCACGTAACATTCCGGCGGCAGCAGATGACGATGAGGACCGTCCCGTGACCGCGCTACTCGACGTCCGCGATCTCCGCACCCACTTCGTGACGGACGACGGCGTCGTCAAGGCCGTCGACGGCGTCGACTTCCGGGTCGAGGCCGGGCAGACGGTCGGAATCGTCGGCGAGTCCGGCTGCGGCAAGAGCGTGACCTGCCTCTCGATCATGGGGCTGAACGACGCGAGGAACACGACCTCGACCGGCGAGGTGGTCTTCGAGGGCAAGAACCTGCTGAACATCCCGCAGAACCAGCTCCGCAAGCTCCGCGGCAGCGAGATCGCGATGATCTTCCAGGATCCGATGACGTCGCTGAACCCGGTCCACTCGATCGGCCGACAGCTCGTCGAGACCGTCCTCCTCCACCACGACGTCTCCCGCAAGGAGGCGAAGAACCGGGCCGTCGAGTCGCTGAAGGAGGTCGGGATCCCACGCGCGGAGACGCGGATCTACGACTACCCGCACCAGTTCTCGGGCGGCATGCGCCAGCGCGTGATGATCGCGATGGCGATGATCAACGACCCGAAGCTCCTGATCGCCGACGAGCCGACCACCGCGCTCGACGTCACGACGCAGGCCCAGATCCTCACGGTCATGCAGAAGCTGCAGGCCGACCACGGGACGGCGATCGTGATGATCACCCACGACCTCGGCGTCGTCGCCGAGTCGGCGGACGACGTCGTCGTCATGTACGCCGCCAAGGTCGTCGAGCACGGGTCGGTCGACGCGATCTTCAAGAACCCGCAGCACCCGTACACGTGGGGCCTGCTCGGCTCGCTGCCGCGGCTGCACACGGACGTCGAGCGCCTGACCCAGATCCCGGGCCAGCCGCCGTCGCTGCTCAACCCGCCGCAGGGGTGCCGCTTCAACCCGCGCTGTCCCTACGTGATGGACATCTGCAAGCAGGAGGCGCCGAAGCTCCTGCCGGTCTCGTACGAGCCCGAGCACGAGCAGCGCTGCTTCCTCGACGAGGAGACGAAGGCGCGCGAGGTCGCGCGGCTCCAGGCGATCGTCATGGCGGAGACCGCCTGATGGCCGACGATCTGCTCGTCGTCGAGGAGCTGCAGAAGTACTTCCCCGTGACGAGGGGGGTCCTTTTCAAGAAGCAGGTCGGGGCCGTGAAGGCCGTCGACGGCGTCAGCTTCACGCTGAAGGAGGGCGAGACGCTCGGCGTCGTCGGGGAGTCCGGCTGCGGCAAGTCCACGATGGCGCGCTGCATCCTGAAGCTGCTCGATCCGACCGGTGGCAGGGTGGTCTTCAAGGGCCGCGACATCACGAACCTCTCGCGGAACGAGATGCGCCCCCTCCGGCGCGAGATGATGATGGTCTTCCAGGACCCGTACGCGTCGCTCAACGCGCGGAAGCGGGTCGGCTTCATCGTCGCCGAGGGCCTCGACGTCCACGGGGTCGGCACGCCGGCCGAGCGAAAGCGCCGTGTGCGGGAGCTGCTCGAGGTCGTCGGGCTCAACCCGGAGCACTACAACCGCTTCCCGCACGAGTTCTCCGGCGGCCAGCGGCAGCGGATCGGCATCGCGCGGGCGCTCGCGATCAACCCGAGCCTGATCGTCTGCGACGAGCCCGTCTCGGCGCTCGACGTCTCGGTGCAGGCCCAGATCCTCAACCTGCTGAAGGACTTGCAGAAGGAGTTCGGGCTCACCTACGTCTTCATCGCGCACGACCTCAACGTCGTCCGGCACATCTCGGACCGCGTGATGGTCATGTACCTCGGCAAGGCCGTCGAGGTCGCGGAGCGCCGCGAGCTCTACGCCGCGCCGAAGCACCCGTACACGGGCGCGCTGCTCTCGGCCGTGCCGATCCCCGACCCCGAGCTCGGCCGACAGCGACAGACGTTCGTGCTCGAGGGCGACGTCCCGAACCCGATCAACCCGCCGAGCGCCTGCAACTTCCACCCCCGGTGCCCGCGGTTCCACCAGGGCCACTGCGACGTCGAGGACCCCCAGCTCCGGGTCGTCGCGGGCACGAGCCATCTGGCCGCGTGCCACTACCCGCTCGAGAAGTGGCCGATGACGGCCGCGGAGATGCGCGAAGGCGCAACCGGCACGCCGCAGGCCGAGCACCTCCAAGCAGAACTCGCCTGACCCTTGCTCGCAGGGCTGCGACGCCTCCTCGTGTTCCTCGTGGGCAGCGCGGTCGTCCTGGGCGCGGTCGCGGCGCTCGTTGGGGTGCTCGTCGGCACGGACGTGGGCCGCGCCGTCGCGGTCGCCTACTACGTCGTCGGAGCCTTCCTGCTCGTGCTCGGGTTCTTCGCCGGGGTGCGAGGGCCGCTCCGCCCGCGCGCGGTGGACGAGTCGAACGCCGTGACCGGCATCTTCGGCGTCGGCGTCTCGATGCGGGGCGCACGGAAGGCGACGACGGACGAGCGGCAGGACTCGGTCGCGACGGCCGGGCTCTTCATCACGACGGCCCTCTGGCTCATCCTCCTCGGGGTCGTGGTAGACGGTTCTGTCTCGATCGTCTGACATCCGCGCTAACTCTCCGCGTCCGCGTATCGTCTGACCGAGTGATGCACGACGTCCGGCCCCTGGAATGCGAGCGGACCCGCCAGTTCCTGTCCGTGCGCCTCGACGACGCCCTCTCGCACTTCGAGCGGCTGCTCGTCGACGCGCACCTCGCCGGCTGCGACGCGTGCCGCGTCTACGGCGCGCGGATCGGCGAGGTCACCTCCGCGCTCCGCGCGGCGCCGCTGGAGCGGGTGCCGGCGCCGGTGCAGCTGCCCGAGCGGCAGCGGGTCGCCTGGCGCGCGGTCGCGCGCGCGACGAGCGTCGCCGCCGCGGCGTCGGTCGCGATCGTCGCGTTCCTCGGCTTCGCCACGGCGCCCGACCGCTCCGGCTGGCGGGACGACCACGCGCTGATCGCAGCCGCGCTCGACCAGCCGGCCGGGACGAACGACCTCCTGATCGACGTCGTGCGACCCGCCCTCTCTGTGGGCGGCGTGCAGGCGGTCGCGGCCGGCACGGGCGGTCTCGGAGCGGTCAAGCCGCTCCTGCAGCCGGGCGTCTAAGACACCGACTGCGATGCGGTCGTCCTCCGGCGAGGCTCGCTACGCTCCCGTGGTGAGCGCCTCGGCCGAGGTCGACGCGGAGGGGCGGGTCGCGCGCGCCGCCGGGATCGCCGCGCGTCTC
>DASTWH010000196.1:0-4497 GCA_035758735.1 Gaiellaceae bacterium | reverse complement strand
GAAACGGGATTGGCCCGCGAACTGCGCGGGTACACGACGGACATGGCACGCGTCGTCCTCGTCGCAACCACGCCCACCGAACGGGAGACGCTCGCGGATCACGTCGATCCGGCCGACGAGGTCTTCGTCGTCGCTCCGGCGGTCGAGCAGTCGCGTTCTGGACTGGCTCGCGAACGACGAGGGTGACGCGCGAGCGACGGCGCGGGCTGTCGGCGAGACGGTGGCGGCGGAGGCACCCGGAGAGGCATCCGCGGTCGAGGTGAAGCCGGACCCGCCGCTCCAGGTCGTCCGCGACGCCGTCGCGGAGCACGACCCGGACCGCATCGTCGCGGGGGTGAGGCGCGGGGAGGACGCGACGTGGCTCGAGGACGGCGACAGCATCCCGGACGCGATCGACGGGGTGCCGGTGACGCTGGTCGAGCTCGATACGTAGCCACTTGACATTTAGCCGATGTGCTAATTAGCATGTTGGCTAAATGAAGACAGCCGACCCGCTGAGCACGACCTTCGCCGCGCTCGCCGATCCGACGCGTCGGGCGATTCTCGCCCGCCTGTCCGAGGGGGAGGCGACCGTGAAGGAGCTCGCGGCGCCGCACGCGATGAGCCTGCCCTCGATCTCGCGCCACCTGAAGGTGCTCGAACACGCCGGGCTCGTCGTGAAGGGACGCGCGGCGCAGTGGCGCCCATGCCGCCTCGACCCTGCGCCGCTCGCGGAGGCGGACGCCTGGATGGCGCCCTACCGGACGTTCTTCGAGTCGCGCTTCGCCCGACTCGCGGACCAGCTCGCCGACGACCGACGACAGGAGGACTCATGACGACCACCGACGACACCCCGCGCGAGTTCACCTTGACCTGGACGCTCGACGCCTCGCCTGAAGTCGTCTTCCGGTCGTGGACCGATCCGGCCCGGCTCGGATGGTTCTTCAACGACCACCAACCGATCCCGAGGAGCCGATCGAGCTCGATCTCCGCGTCGGCGGTCAGTGGCGGCAGCTGATGGTGATCGACGAGGAGACCTCCTACGTCACCGGCGGGGGTGTACCGCGAGATCGTCCCGAACGAGCGTCTCGTCTATGCGTGGGGCGCGACGGACGGGTGGCCACGGCTCGATCTCGCCAGCCTGGACGAGAGCCCGCAGGTCACGATCATGCTCGTCGGGAACGCCGAGCGGACGGAGATGAGCGTCCATGTCGAGTTGCCGGCGGATCTTCCCGACGACGGCGTCCCCGGCTGGTGGCCGATGGTGCGAAGCGGCATGCAGGACACGGTGAACCGCCTCGCCGTGGAGCTCGGGAGCGCGCCAGCTCCCGCCTGAGACCTACGATCGCGGCGTGTCGACGTTCGATTCCGAGCTGCGCCTCTGTCTCGGCGAGATCCTGGGCGAGCCGCCTCCCGATCCGGACACCGAGACGCTGCTCTTCTTCCGGCAGTGGCTCGCCGAACGCAATCTCGGGCTCGTCCCGATCGCGCAGCCCGCGGCGTTCTCGTGGCCCGGCCGCTGGCTGGCGCGTGTTCGTGGGAGCGACGGCGACCACGCGGTCGTGATGTTCGGCTCGCCGTCGGGCGCGCTCTTCGATCCGTCGAGCGCGGTCGCCGCTGGCGGGGCGATCGAGGAGGGCTGGCTGCTCGCGCCGCTCGACCGAGCCCTGGACACCGAGACGCCGTACGGGACGCGGGTCGGGCGAGGCGTCGTGGCCGGTCTCCTCGTCGCTCCCGCCGCCGAAGCGCCACTTCGGTCGGTCGAGTCGGTGCTCGCGATCGCCGGTAGCGGGCTCGAGGGCGACCGCTACGCGCTGGGTCGAGGCACCTTCAGCGGCCCCGGGCGCGGCTACGAGCTCACGCTCGTCGAGGGGGAGGTGCTGGACGAGCTCGGGCTCCCATGGGGGCAGGCCCGCAGGAACGTCGTCACGCACGGGGTGTCGCTGAATCCGCTCGTCGGCCGCCGCTTCCGGATCGGCGCGGTCGAGTGCATCGGACGACGGCTGGCCGAGCCGTGCGCGCATCTCGAGCAGCTCTCCGGCGCCGGCCTGATGCGACCGCTCGTTCACCGCGCTGGCCTGCGGGCGGACATCATGGTTGGCGGGACGATCTCGCTCGGCGACGAGCTCGTGCCGCACGAGTAGCCGAGCGAGCTGGAGCCTGCGGCGCGACTGTGCCACCCGCGGCACGCCCGGAACGCCGAAAGCCTCCCGTGAGGAAGGCGTTCTCGGCTTGCCCGGGCGATGGAGCTACGCGGAAGCGCGACCCTTGCGACCGTGTCGATCGACGGAAGGCCGCGCCCGAAGGCGCGCCAGCTCGTGAGGTTCCCGATCCTCGTGGTCGCCCGCACCGCTCGCCGGCGAACCGCTGAGTCGCGAACGACGGCTACTCGAACACGAGACCTGCCCGCGCCGCCGCCTCACTTGGCGGCTTCCCAGCGGTGATCTCGCGGAAGAACCGCTCTAGGCCACCGGGCGCGCAAACGAAACAGACGCGCGTCACAGCGTCGCCCTGATTCTCGAACGTGTGCCGCGCCCCGCGGGGAAGGAGACGGGCGTCGCCCGCGGCGAGCACGCGCCGTTCACCGTCGTCTACGACGAGTTCGCCTGAGACAACGACGATCGTCTCGTCTTCGCGCGTGTGCGTGTGCCAGGGGCTTCCGGCCCCGGGCTGGAGTTCCGCTCCGAGAATCGTTGTTCCCTCGGTCGCGGCGACGACCCACAGCCGTGTCGGGCCGAGTTCGAAGACCTCGCTCACGCGAGGAGTATGAGAGCAGAGGGTTCTCGTCGTCCGAGAAGACGCGGTTTCGGCATCTGCCGCCGGTCGGCTCTACACAGGAAGATCGACGACCCCTGACGCGTCTTGTGCAGTGAGAGAAGGCTCGCACAGACGGCCGCCTGCCCTGTGTGTGTCTTCCTTCTCGTTCTCTCTTCCGAGAATGGGCCGGCGCTCCTGCAGCCGCGTCGGCCCCTGCTCTCGCACGCTGGGCGCACCGATAATCGTGGTCGGATGAGTCGAGTCGGCGTCTTGTGGATCGCCTCGGTGGTTCTCGCCGCGATCCTGCTTGTCGTCTACCTGGATCGCAACCGCAGCCGCGTCGAGGGACAGAACGCACTGGCGACGGTGCTCGTCGCGAAGCAGCTCATCACGGAAGGTACGCCCGGCAGGCTCATCGTGAGCCGGCCGATGTACGCACAGACCAGTCTCCCGCCGGGGGAGGTCGCGGTGGGTGCCATCTCAGATCCGGCGTACCTGCGTGGGCGCACTGCTGCCGTGGACATCTTCCCCGGCCAGCAGCTGACCGCGACAGACTTCGCTGCCACGCCGTAGGACCCTCGGGTTCAGGCAGCGATCGGAGGATTGCGGCGAGGGAGCCGCTCACGCATCGCCTTGCCATGCACTTGCCATACGGCCCCGATCGACTCGGCCGTGGCCTGCGCTGTGAACAGAAACCCGCCGTTTCCAGCGGGTTCTGTGATGGAGCTACGCGGACTCGAACCGCGGACCTCCTGGGTGCGATCCAGGCGCTCTCCCAACTGAGCTATAGCCCCGGGCGACGCTCGATTGTAGCCGCGCCCGCCCCCTAGGGCCGATGCTGCCCCGGCGGTGTCAGCTGGACGGGCGGCGCCTCGCAGAAGCGGGCGTCCGCGCCTTTGGGGAGGACGCGCGGCGTGTCCTGTGCGTGCGGGATGGCGGCGCCGCCGATCAGGATGCCGAGGACGACGAGCCACATCGCCGCGGTCACCCGGGCCCAGAACGGGTATGCCCGGTGCGGTCGGGCGGTGTCGGACGGGGAGGACGCCTCGTCGGCCGCGCGCGGGAACGGCAACGGCGGGATCGGGTCGGGCAGAAGCGCACGTGCGCGTGCGTCCAGGTCCGGGTCGACCAGCGCGAGCTCGGGGCTGATGGGCTCCATCGCCATCCTCATCGGGATTCTCGCTGCCCTTCTTCACCCCTCGCGCCGGGAGTGCGTTTCGAGGCGTTCCCTGAGCTGGTCCAGCTCTGCCTCGAGCGCGCGGTAGCGCTCCCAGCGGTCGCGCGCGAGCGTGCCGTCGTCGAGCGCCGCTCGAACGGCGCAGCCGGGCTCGGTCTCGTGGCGACAGTCGTTGAAGCGGCAGTGCGCGGTCAGCTCGGCGATGTCCTCGAACGCGGCTTCGAGCCCCTCGTCGGCCACCCATAGATGCACCTCGCGCATCCCCGGGTTGTCGATCAGGAGGCCCCCGCCGGGAAGCAGCACGAGCTGCCTGCGGGTCGTCGTGTGGCGGCCCGAGCCGTCGGGACGCACGTCGCCGGTCGCGAGGAGGTCGTCTCCGGCGAGCAGGTTCACGAGCGTGGACTTCCCGACGCCGGACGGTCCGACCAGGGCGCCCGTCACGCCGGGGCCGATCAGCGTGTTGATCCGGTCGACGCCCACACCCGTTCGACTCGAGACGAAGTGGATCGGGATCGCCCCGCCGATCCCCTCGAGCTCGGCGGCGGCCGAGTCCGGGTCCTCCTCGAGGTCGGATTTCATGAGCA
>DASTWH010000189.1:0-4593 GCA_035758735.1 Gaiellaceae bacterium | reverse complement strand
GCGGTCAGGAGACCTTGCCGATCTGGATCCTCGCCAATCTCTCGAGGCCGAACCAGATCCCGATCGTGAACGTCGTCGCGGTCTTCGTCATCCTGCTCTCGATCATCCCGGTGTGGATCGCACAGAAGCTCGCCTCGGGAGCCGGAGCCGGTGGTCGGATCTAACCGCGCTCACTAGGTCGCGGCGGGCACGCCGAAGCCCACGGGGCAGGAGACGTTGGTGACCCCGTGCCCGCAGTAGCCGTTCGGGTTCGCCTGGAGGTACTGCTGGTGGTAGTCCTCGGCGTAGTAGAACGGGCCGGCCTCGAGAATCTCGGTCGTGATCTGCCCGTACCCGGCGCGCGAGAGCTCGTCCTGGAACATGTCCCGCGACGCCAGCGCGGCCTCGCGCTGGGCCTCGGTCGTCCAGTAGATCCCGGATCGATACTGCGTCCCGACGTCGTTGCCCTGACGCATACCCTGCGTCGGATCGTGGCCCTCCCAGAAGATCTTGAGCATCGCCTCGTAGCTCGTCTCCGAGGTCTCGAAGACGGCCAGCACGACCTCGTTGTGGCCGGTGCGACCCGTGCAGACCTCCTGGTAGGTCGGATTCGGCGTCATGCCCGCGGAGTAGCCGACGGCAGTCGTGTACATCCCGTCCGCCTGCCAGAACATGCGCTCTGCGCCCCAGAAACACCCCATTCCGAAGATCGCTCGCTCGGTCCCCTCGGGGAACGGCGGGCCGATCGGCGTGCCGAGAACGAGGTGGTTGCCGGGAACGACGATCGGCGTGTCCCGACCGGGAAGCGCGTCCTCGGGCGTCGGGATCGCGTGAGACTTGCGTGTGAAGAGCATGCCCCTACGGTAGCTGCCTGATGCACCTCGACCTCCAGACCGGGCTCGTCGCGCTCTCGCTGCTGCTCGCCGTTGCCACGCTCCTCGCGATAGCCCCGGCGCTCAAGATTCCGTATCCGATCCTGCTCGTGATCGGGGGCCTAGCGCTCGGTGTGACTCCCGGCATGCCGGAGTTCGAGCTCCAGCCGGAGGTCGTCTTCTTCGGCATCCTCCCGCCGCTCCTCTACATCTCCGCGTTCTTCACGTCGCTACGAGATCTCCACGCGACGTTTCGCCCGATCGGGCTGCTCGCGATCGGGCTCGTGGCCGCCACCACCGTCGGCGTCGCTGCTGTCGCCCACGCCGTCATCGACGGTCTCTCGTGGCCGAGCGCGTTCGTGCTCGGGGCGATCGTCTCGCCGACCGATCCGCTCGCCGCGACGTCCATCGCGAAACGATTCGGTGTCCCGCGGAAGCTCGTGACGATCGTGGAAGGGGAGAGCCTCGTGAACGACGGGACAGGGCTGGTGGCCTACCGCGTTGCCGTCGCCGCGGTCGTCGCCGGGTCGTTCTCCGCCTTCTACACGGGCGGGCTCTTCGTCGTGAGCGTCGGCGGCGGGATCGGCGTCGGCCTGGCCGTCGCCTGGCTCATCCGGCAGATCCGGCGGCGCCTCGACAACCCACCCGCGGAGATCACGATCTCGCTCCTCACGGGATACATCGCGTTCATCCCGGCCGAGCTCATCGGTGTGTCGGCCGTGATCGCTGCCGTGACAGCGGGCGTGTACCTCGGCTGGCACACGCCCGAGTTGACGAACGCGCAGGTGCGCATCCAGGCGACGGGTGTCTGGGAGATCGTGCAGTACCTCCTGAACGCGCTTCTCTTCGTGCTCATCGGGCTCCAGCTACCGGTCGTCCTCGACGCGCTCGGCGACTATTCGCCGTGGACGCTCTTCGGCTACGCGGCGCTCGTGAGCGGAGCGGTGATCGCACTTCGGTTCGTGTGGGTGTTCGCGGTGCTGCAGGCGCCGAAGTGGATCGCTCGACGCATGTCGAGCTGGCGCGGTGCGGTCTTCGTGTCGTGGGCCGGGATGCGCGGCGCGGTGTCCCTCGCAGCCGCGCTCGCGCTACCGCTGGAGACCGACGCGGGGGAGCCCTTCCCCGGCCGCGATCTCATCCTCTTCCTCACCTTCTCGGTCATCCTCGCGACGCTCGTCGGCATGGGGCTCACGATGCCGCTCGTCATCCGCGCGCTCGGGCTCGAGGACGACGGCAAGGAGGAGCTCGAGGACGCGAAGGCGCGTATCCACGCTGCCGAGGCCGCCCTCGCGCGGCTCGAGGCGCTCATCGACGAGGAGTGGGTGCGCGACGACACCGCCGAGCGCGTCCGGGGCGCATACCGCTTCCGCACGAGCCGCTTCCGCGCACGATTCGACGACGGCGACGACGGCGCGATCGAGATGCGCTCCCAGGACTACCAGCGGCTTCGCCGCGAGCTTCTCGAGGCCGAGCGGGGGGCGCTCGTCGAGCTCCGGCGCACCGGCGTCATCTCGAACGACGTGTGGATACGCGTCGCTCGCGACCTCGACCTCGAGGAGTTGCGGCTCGACATGTAGCCGCGTCTACGGCTTCGCCGCCGCCTCCCAGCCGTCGTACTCGCCGTTGTGCGCGCCGGCGATCTGCTCGAACTGCGCGCGGAAGGCGGCGACCGTGTCGGCGCCCACGATCCGGTGCCCGTCGACGCGCAGGGACCACTCCTCCATGTCCGACGTCGGCGGGTCGACCCTGGTCGTCCACGAGCCGCCCTCGATCGTGGTGGCTGCGGCGCGAGCGTCGCTCTCGTGCTCGAAGAGCAGGAAGTGGATGACGTGTCGCGGCAGCGAGAGATCCGCGCCGCGGGTCTCGAGCTGCCGGAGTGCCAGCTTGTCCGCTTCCTGTGGCGTCTTCGGGGGCCGGTGGTGGCGAAACCGCTCGAGGAAGCTCATGCGTTGCCGAGAGCTTGCTCGAGGTCGCTCCACAGGGTGTCTGCGTCCTCGAGCCCGACCGAGAGCCGCAGCAGGCCGGGCGGGACGCGGTCTCCTTCCCAGCGCGCACGCGCTTCGATCCGCGTGGTCACGCCGCCGAGACTGGTCATGTTGGCGATGAGCCTCGTCGCGGTCTCGACGCGGTGCGCCGCGTCGGCATCCGCGACGTCGAAGGAGAGCAGCCCGCCGAATCCCGGATAGCGAACGACCTGAACCGCCGGATGCCGCCCGAGTCGCGCAACGAGATCGGTGGCAGTTTCCGTCTGCCGCGCGACCCGCACCTCCAGAGTCGGCAGCCCTCTCAGGAGGAGCCAGGCGGTGTCGGCCGCCGGCACGGGGCCGGTCCGCGAGCGGAACTCCAGCAACCGCGTGGCGTCGTCCGCGTTCCGGCAGACGAGCACGCCGACGAGGGCGTCGTCGTGCCCCGCGAGGTACTTCGTCGCCGAGTGGAGCGCGATGTCGCATCCGCGCTCGAGTGGCCGCACGTGCAGCGGTGTTGCAGCCGTCGAGTCGCACACGACGCGCGCATGGTGTGCCGCCGCGGCCTCGAAGTTCGGCATCGTCAGGAACGGGTTCGACGGTGCCTCGAGCCACACGATGTCGGCCTCGTCGGGCGGCGCGCCGGTCTGGTCGAACTCGACCTTCCGGATCCCCCAGCGGGCGAGCTCGTCGAGGATGATGCCGGTCCCGTAGTACGCCCCCTCGGCGATCGCGACCGTGTCATCCGGCGAGAGCAGGGCGAGGAGGAGCGACGTCGTGGCGGCCGAGCCCGACGCGAACAGGAGCGCCTCGCCGCCGTCGAGCTCTCCCAGCCGACGCTCGGCCTCGGCGAGCGTCGGACCGGCGAACCGCGAGTACGTGAACGCCCCTGGCTCGCCATCCGCGAACGGCCACGCGGTCGAGCGGTCGATCGGTGTGCTCGCCAAGGCCGCGAAGCTATCAGCGCCTGGTCATCTCGTTAGGCTCCGCGCACGGTGGCCGAGATCCACGACACGACCGAGGCGAAGCTTCGCTGGCTCGAGGAGCTGAGCGACGAGGCTCTTCACCCGGCCAGCGAGAGGCATGTCGATCGGCAGCGCGAACGGGGCAAGCTGCTCGCACGCGAGCGCATCGAGAAGCTCCTGGACCCGGGGTCCTTCGTGGAGCTCGACCGCTTCGTGCGGCATCGCGAGGTCGAGTTCGGCATGGGCGAGAGCCGCCCGTGGGGAGATGCCGTCGTCACCGGTTACGGCACGGTGCTCGGACGGAAGCTGTTCGTCTTCTCGCAGGACTTCACGGTGTTCGGCGGCTCGCTGTCCGAGGTCTTCGCCGAGAAGGTCTGCAAGGTCATGGATCTGGCGGTGAAGTACGGCTGCCCGGTCGTGGGGATCAACGACTCGGGCGGGGCGCGGATCCAGGAGGGAGTCGTGTCGCTCGCCGGGTACGCGGAGATCTTCTGGCGGAACGTGCAGGCATCGGGCGTCGTCCCCCAGATCTCGCTCGTGATGGGGCCGTGCGCCGGCGGGGCCGTCTACTCGCCGGCGATCACCGACTTCGTCCTCATGGTCGAGGGAACGTCGTACATGTTCATCACGGGTCCCGACGTCGTGAAGACCGTGACCGGCGAGGACGTGAGCTTTGAGCAGCTGGGTGGCGCGGCGGCTCATGCCACGCGCTCGGGCGTTGCGCATTTCACGACTGCCGACGAGGACGCATGCCTCGAGGAGGCGCGCTACCTGCTCTCGTTCCTGCCGCAGAACAACCTCGACTCGCCGCCG
>DASTWH010000148.1:0-2380 GCA_035758735.1 Gaiellaceae bacterium | reverse complement strand
GCGAAGGACGACACCGTGTGGGAGTCGCTCCCGCGCCCCCACTCGTTCGGGCGGCGATGACCCTATGCTCGACGCGTGGCCGGCGTGCCATACGACGCGGAGCACATCGCACGCTTCTTCGACGAGTACGGCGAGCGGGAGTGGACGCGGTTCGACGCGACGCAGATGGACCGCGTCGGGCTCGAAGTGCACATGCGGCTGCTCCGCGAGTTCATCCGGCCCGACATGCGCGTTCTCGAGGCAGGCGCCGGCCCGGGGAGGTTCACGCTCGAGCTCGCGCGCATCGGCGCCACGGTCGTCGCAGGCGACATCTCACCCGGACAGCTCGAGCTCCATGCGGAGAAGACCGGGGACGTCGAAGACGCGGTCGAGTCGCGCGAGCTCCTCGACATCGTCGACCTCGGTCGCTTCGGCGACGAGTCCTTCGACGCCGTCGTCTGCTTCGGCGGCCCCGTCAGCTACGTGCTCGGCGAGGCCGACCGCGCGGTCTCGGAGCTCTTGCGGGTCACGAGGGTCGGCGGCTACCTGCTCGTCAGCGTCATGTCGCTTCTCGGCGCCTTCCGCGCGTTCCATCGGTACCTCCCCGAGCTCGTCGAGCGCTTCGGCTGGGAGCGCGCCGTGGCCGAGGTGGTCGAGACGGGCGATCTCGACGCCGAGCTGAACGACGGGCACGTCTGTCGCCTCTATCGCTGGCGCGACCTCGAGGCGCTCCTGGCAAGGCACCCGTGTCGCCTGGTCGTCGCGTCGGCGGCGAACTTCCTCTCGGTCAACACCGACGAGACGTGGGACGATCGCATGCTGGACATCGAGGTCGCGGCGTGCCGGGAGCGGGGCGCGCTGGACGGGGGCACGCACATCCTCGCCGCGGTCGAACGCGTCTAGGAGGGCTCAGCCCGAGAGCGTGAACGCGGTCTCGACGATCCCGATGTGGGTGAACGCCTGCGGGAAGTTGCCCACGAGACGTCCACGCTCCGGGTCGTACTCCTCGGAGATGAGCCCAACGTCGTTGCGCAGGCCGAGCAGGCGTTCGTACAGCTCGACCGCCTCGTCGCGGCGACCTTGCTGGTAGAGGACGGCCGCGAGCCAGAAGGAGCACGGGAGGAAGACTCCCTCGCCGGGTGGCAGGCCGTCGACGTCGGCGTTCTCCTCGTCGGCACGGTAGCGCTCGACGAAGCCGCCCCGGACGAGATCCCGCTCGATCGCGCGCACGGTGCCGACGACGCGCTCGTCCGTCGCTGGGAGGAATCCGACGAGCGGGATGAGGAGGCAGCTCGCGTCGAGGCGGTCCGACCCGAAGTACTGCGTGAACGCCCCGATCTCGGCGTTGAAACCCTCACGCAAGACCTCGTCCCTGATCGCCGTTCGCGCAGCCTTCCAGCGGTCGACCGGCCCGTCGCGTCCCATCTGCTCGACCGCCTTGATCGCGCGGTCGAACGCGACCCACGCCATGACCTTCGAATGGGTGAAATGACGTCTCGGGCCACGCACCTCCCAGATGCCCTCGTCCGGCTCGCGCCAGCCGGACTCGAGCCACTCGAAGACTTTCCCGGTGAGGCGCCATGCATCGTCGGACGCCGGCAGCCCTTGCCGTCGCGCCTGGTACAGGGCGTCGACGACTTCGCCGTACACATCCAGCTGGCGCTGGCCCGATGCGCCGTTGCCGATGCGAACCGGTCGCGAGTCCTCGTACCCGTCGAGCCAGGGAAGCTCGATCTCGGTGAGACGCCGTTCTCCCGCGACGCCGTACATGATCTGGAGGTCGTCCGGCGATCCTGCGATCGCCCGTAGGAGCCAGTCGCGCCACGCTCCGGCCTCCTCGACGTACCCGCCGCGGACGAGCGCGAGCAGGGTGAGTGTCGCGTCGCGCAGCCAGCAGTAGCGGTAGTCCCAGTTCCGCACCCCGCCGATCCGCTCGGGCAGCGACGTTGTGGGTGCCGCGACGATCCCGCCCGTCGGCGCGAAGGTGAGCGCCTTCAGGGTCAACAGGGAGCGGTGCACCGCCTCGTGCCAGTGACCCTCGTAGGTGCAGCGCTCGGCCCAGTCCTCCCAGAACGCCACCGCCACTCTCAGCGCCTGCTCTGGCTCGATCGGGTTTGGGAGCGGCTCGTTGGACGGGAACCAGCGCAGGACGAACGGCACGCGGTCGCCCTCGGCGACGGAGAACTCGGCATACGTCCGCAGGTCGCGCCCCTCGTGCTCGACCGGTGTTCGCAGCAAGACGGCGTCCGGCCCGGCGATCGCGACGAGTGTGCCCTCCATCGTCCGCACCCAGGGCACGATCGAGCCGTAGTCGAACCGCAGCACGAGCTCCATGCGCATGTCGACGCGTCCCCGCACGCCCTCGACGATCCGCACGAGATCGGGGTTCGTCTCGCGCGGG
>DASTWH010000012.1:0-8692 GCA_035758735.1 Gaiellaceae bacterium | reverse complement strand
CGCCGTGCTCGTCCCTTACGAAGACGTAAACATCTACGAGGCCGACGAGTCCAAACGCGAGCTCAGGGCGGTCCTGGCGCGCGGTGACTGGACAGACGAGGTCATGAGCGAGTCGTTCTCGTTCGGGGAGGGCATCACGGGCTGGGCCGTCGACCACCGTGAGGCCGTCCTCGCGAACCAGGCCCATCTCGACCCGCGCGTCCGCTTCGTGCCGGGCACGCCGATCGAGCCCGAGGCCCTCATCGCGGTGCCGCTCATCGCCCGCGGGCAGCTGAAGGGGACGCTCAACATCTACCGCGTCGGCGAGGACGCCGCGTTCACGGACGAGGAGTTCCTGCTCGCGAAGCGCTTCGGCGACGCGGCGGCCCTCGCCATCGACAACGCCCACATCCGCGCCCGCCTCGAGCACCAGGCGGAGACGGATGCGCTCACCGGCCTCTACAACCACCGGTCCTTCCACGACCGCCTCCGGCAGGAGCTGCTTCGCGCGTCGGCGGCGCACGAGACCGTCGCCGTCGTGATGCTCGACCTCGACGACTTCAAGAAGGTGAACGACGTCTACGGCCACGGCATCGGCGACCACCTCCTCCAGCAGGTCGCCGACGTCCTCCGCGCCACTGTTCGGGCGACCGACGTCGTGTGTCGTGTCGGTGGCGAGGAGTTCGCGGTCATCCTCCCCGCCGGAGACATCCGCAGCTCCTCGGCCCTCGCGGAGCGGATCGGCGTCGAGCTCGGCATGCTCGGAGCGGAGGCGGTGGGCAAGCTGACCGTCTCGGCCGGGATCGCGATCGGACCCGAGAACGCGGCCAACCCGCGGGAGCTCGTGGCCTGCGCCGAAGCGGCGATGATGACCGCGAAGACGCGCGGCAAGGGCCTCGTCGTGCCGTTCGACGAGAGCGCGCGCGAGCGGCCCGCCGAGGAGCACGTCCGGCGGGACGACGTCCGGTCGATCGCGCACCTGAAGATGCTGCAGAGCCTGTCGGGCAAGCTCTCGCGCCTCAACGACGTCGAGCAGATCGGCCTGACGATCGCCGAGGAGCTGCGACTCCTCATCGACTACCACAACTGCCGAGTCTTCCTCCGCGACGAGGACGATCTGCTGCCCGTCGCGTTTCGCGGTGATCTCATCACGGCGGCACCGGGCGATCCGGTGAAGCTCCTCCCGACCCACGTCGGCCGCGGCATCACCGGCCGGGTCGCCGAGACCGGAACGCCGCTCCTCGTCGGTGACGCCGCCAACCACGAGTTCGGCGAGCGAATCGCCGGCACGGCCGACATCGAGGAGTCGCTCCTCGCCGTCCCGGTGACGTACGGACCGCGCGTGACGGGCGTCATCGTGATCTCGAAGCTGGGGCTCGACCAGTTCGACGCGGACGACCTGCGCCTGCTCGAGGTCATGGCCGGACATGCCTCGGTGGCGCTCGAGAACGCACGGCTGTACGAGGCGCAGCGGCGCGAGGCCGAGAGCGCGAAGGCACTCCTCGCGTTCTCCCGCGACCTCGCCGAGGCATCCGGGATCGCGGAGGTCGCCGAGCGCGTGACCATCGGCACGGTGGGCATCCTCGCGAGCCCGAGCACGTCGGTCTGGCTGCAGAGCGCCGACGACGGCGCGCTCGAGCGCCTGGCGTCGTTCCCGCCCGAGGACCGCGACGTCCGGATCCCGGCAGAGCACCTCGAGCCCTGGCTCGGGCGCCGCGAGCCGTACACCGTCGACCCGTCCGACTATTCGGCCATCGCGTCGATCCCCGAGGGCACCGAAGGCCGGTTCGCGATCGCTCCGTTCATGATCGCGGACCGCTGGGGCGTCGTCGCTGCCGCGATCGCCAGCAGGTCCCCACATGACGACCGCGACCTCGAGCTGCTCGGCAGCATCGCCCTCCAGACGCGACTCGCCCTCCAGACGGCGACGAGCTACGAGACGCTCGAGCGCACGTTCCTCTCCACGGTCGAGGCGCTCGCGAACGCACTCGAGGCGAAGGACGAGTACACGTCCTCGCACGCCCGCTGGATCACCGACCTCGCGCTCCGGGTCGGCGAGGAGCTCGGACTCGAGCCGCGGGAGCTCAAGCGCCTCGAGCTCGGCGCACTCTTCCACGACATCGGGAAGATCGGGATCCCGTCCCGGATCCTCACCAAGGCGGGCCCGCTGACGGTCGAGGAGCGGGCGGTCGTCGAGTCCCATCCCGTCCTGGGCGAGCGCATCCTCGCCCCCATCGAGCAGCTGGGCGAGGTCCGCCTCATCGTCCGCTGCGCGCACGAGCACTACGACGGCACCGGGTATCCCGACCAGCTGACCGGAGAGCAGATCCCGCTCGAGTCGCGAATCGTGCTCGCCTGCGACGCGTACCACGCGATGACGACCGATCGGCCGTACCGCAAGTCGCTCGGCGAGGAGGAGGCGAGGCGCAGGCTCGTGGAAGCCTCGGGAGCGCAGTTCGACCCACAGGTCGTCGACGCGCTCCTACGTGTGCTCGACGCCTAGGCGCCGGCCGCTTCGGCATTCCGCAGCCCGCGGAACGCCCAGACCCAGAACAGGAGGCCGAGGCCGATGGCGATCGCGAAGGCGCCCGCGATGTGTGGGGCGTCTCCCGCGACGAACCCGCGGCCGGTCTCGAGCAGGTAGGTGACGGGGTTGACGGTCGCGACGCCGTGGATCCAGCCCTGGAGAAGGTCGAGTGGGACGTAGACCGGGGCGAAGAACAGGATGAGGAAGACCGGCATCTGCATGAGAGGTCCCGCCTGGATGGTGCGGAACCGCATTGCGATCCCACCGGCCCAGAAGAACCCGCAGAAGTTCACGAGCGCTGCGAGCGTGAACAGGCCGACGAGATCGACGGCGCCGCCGCCGACGTTCATTCCGACGACGAGCGCGATGACCGTGAGCAGCACCGCGACGATCGACCAGCGAATGAGCGCCGCAAGCGCATACCCGATCACGATCCCGCTCCGCCGAGGTGCAGCCAGCAAGAGGCGCTTCGCAAACCCTCCCTCGAAATCGCGGGCAACGCCGAAGCCGGTGAAGACACCGCTGAACGCGGCGGACTGCAGCAGCACGAACACGAACTGGAAGGCCGTGTAGCCGGGAGGGAAGTCGAATCCCGGGACGTCCGCGACCTGCGAGAGCCCGCCGGCGAAGGCGACGAAGAAGAAGAGCGGGAACATCAGCGTGGGTAGCAGGATCTGCGGGTTCGTCAACGCGTTCTTCAGCGTGCGCCGCGCGACACCCCAGACGACGTTCCAGGTCTTCACGTGCGCGTCATCCGCGTACGTAGCGCGCGGGAGGCGAGGAACAACGACGCGAGCCCGATGAGGATGACGAAGCCGAATCCGAGCGCGAGCGCCTGCCAGTCCCAACCCGTGATGATGAGGCTGCGGACGGCCTCGATCATGTACGAGACCGGGTTGAGCGTCGCGGCCGTCCGGAACCAGTCGACGCCGATGAGATTCCGTGGCGCGTTCATCGACGAGATGAAGAGGAAGACGAAGAGGACCGGGAAGAGCGCCTGGATCGTCTCGCCGGATCCGGTTCGGTACGCGAGCCAGGCCCCGAGCGCGCCGAACGCGAGAGCGACGACGGCTCCGTACACGATCAGAACGGCGATGCCCGCGGGTCCCGACTCGAATCGGACTCCCGCCGTCAACCCGACGACGATGTAGAACAGGACCTGGACGACCCCGAGGACGACGATTCCTGCCAGCTGTCCTGTGAGGAGCGCCCAGTCACGCAGGGCGGTGAGCGAGAGTCGGTTCACGAAGCCCGTCTGGATGTCGCGCGCGATGTCGGTTCCGGCGTTCATGGTCGAGAAGAGCGCGCCCTGGATGAACGGGACCGCGAGCGCGAACGCGAGGAACGAATCGGTCGGGAAGCCAGGGAGCTCCGTCGACGAGCGCAGGCCGCCGGCGTTCACGAGCATCAGCGCGACGGGAAAGACGAGCGGCGGGATGATGCTCGCGGGCTGCCGCGATGTCCGCACGATCGCACGCCGCGCGATCGCGCCGACCTGCGTCCTCGTCGTGCTCATCGCCGGCGCTGCTCCTGACCCTCGCTGTCCGCCTCTTCGGCGGCGCCCTCGAGCGTACGGCCGGTCTTCGCGAGAAAGACGTCGTCGAGCGTCGGCGCGTGCAGCTCGAGGTCCGCGACGTCGACGCCGTTCGCGTCGACCGCGCGAACGATGTCGGTCAGACCGAGGCCCTCGCGCAGCCGTACCGCGACGTCACGGGTCGAGGCCAGCGGCTCGCCGAACTGCGCGAGGAACTCGGCGATCTTCGGCCGGTCCTCCTCGGTTCGAGGGATCGCGTGGACGCTCGGTCGCCCGATCTCGGCCTTCAGCTCGGCAGGGGTCCCCTCGGCGACGATCTTGCCCTGGTCGATGATCCCGACCCGGTCCGCGAGCACGTCGGCCTCCTCGAGGTACTGCGTCGTGAGGAACACGGTGACCCCGGCCTCGCGGCGCATGAGCGCCACCTCGTTCCAGATGTCGGTGCGGCTCTGCGGATCGAGGCCCGTCGTCGGCTCGTCCAGGAAGAGGATGCGGGGGCTGTGGACGAGGGCGAGCGCGAGGTCGAGCCTCCGCTTCATTCCCCCCGAGTAGCCCGCGACCTTGCGGTCGGCCGCGTCGACGAGGCCGACGCGATGGAGCAGCTCCTCCGCACGTGTCTCCCGTTGCGCCTTCGGGACGCTCTGGAGCGTCGACTGCAGACGGAGGTGGTCGCGCGCGGTGAGCAGCGGGTCGAGAGCCGCCTCCTGCAACGCGACGCCGATGAGCCCGCGGATCTTCGGTCCGTCCTTCACGACGTCGTAGCCGCCGACGAGCGCGGTCCCCGCCGTCGGCGGGAGCAGCGTCGTCAGGACGTGGACCGTCGTGGACTTGCCGGCGCCGTTCGGCCCGAGGAAGCCGTAGATCTCTCCGGGCTCGACTGCGAGGTCGATGCCGTCGACCGCGCGCGGGCCTTTCTTGTACTCGCGGACGAGCCCGCGCACCTCGATCCCGTTCTCGGCGATCCCGTTCTCGGCCGTCACCGTCCCACACTAACGAGCGGCCGCCCGCGAACCGCCGACGCCTACGACCCCAGGAGGCCCGTGAGCGCTCGCGCGAGCCGGCGGAGCACAGCACTCACAGGGGCTCGAGCGGCAGCCTCGCCGCCACGACCGGCTTCCCGTTACGCCTGTACGCGACGTCGACGGAGTCGTTCTGCCGGTACGTGCCCGCGATCCCGACCCACAGGGAGAGCCACCGCCAGAAGCCGAGCTTGCCCTCCGTCTTCAGCTCCCGCTCGAAGACGAGCGTGCGGCCCTCGATCGAGTAGTCGGCGCCTTCCTCCTGCCGGACGCCGTTCAGGAAGACGTCGAAGGGACGCACGACGTCCCCGGGGAGGCGGATGCGAGTTCCTCGAGACGGGCCCTCCGGCACGTTCATAGAATGGCAGCCGGTGCTCGGCCTCGACCTCGTCGGTTTCCTTGCGCAGCTTGCGCCCGTTGCGCCGGAGTCGTCGAACGCGGAAGGGATCCGGCAGAGCTACCTCTTCGTCTCGATCTTCACCTTCGCGATCTTCGTGCTCGTCGAGGGGCTCCTCATCGCGTTCATCTGGAAGTACCGGCGCCAGAAGCGCGCGCGCTTCGCGGACGGCGCGCAGGTGCACGGCGCCACGAAGCTCGAGCTCGCCTGGACCGTGGGGCCCGTCGTCGTGCTCTTCGTCATCGCGGTCTTCGTCTTCGTCGAGCTCCCCGGGATCAAGAACATCCCGGAGGCGACCGCCGGCGAGGAGCAGCTCGAGGTCAAGGTGACCGGGCGGCAGTTCTACTGGCAGTACGAGTACCCGAACGGCGTCATCGCGATCGACCAGCTGCGCGCGCCGGTGGGCGTGCCCGTGAAGCTGATAGTGAGCGCGCCGGACTCGGACGTCATCCACTCGTGGTGGATCCCGGCACTCGGCGGGAAGATCGACGCGATCCCGGGCCGGACGAACGAGACGTGGTTCGAAGCGGACAACGAGGGTGTGTACACCGGCCAGTGCGCCGAGCTGTGCGGGCTCGAGCACGCTCGGATGCTGGCCTCCGTCGAGGTGATGTCGCAGTCCGCGTTCGACGCGTGGCTCGCGGAGAGCTCCGGCGACGACGGCGCCGCCGAGCTCGGCAAGGAGGAGTGGGAGGGCGTCTGCGCCAAGTGCCACGGCCTCGCTGGCCAGGGCGGCATCGGCCCCCGCATCGCGGGCTCGCCGACCCTGACCGACCCGGTAGCCCTCGCCGCACTGGTCCGGAACGGCCGCCGATCCATGCCCGCCGTCGGCTCGGGCTGGACGGACGAGCAGGTCGACGCGTTGGTCACCTACCTCAAGGAGAACCCGCCGAGTGGCGTCGAGAGCTGAGCCTGCGATCCCCGCCTGGCAGCGGGGGAGAGTGACGAGCTGGCTCGTCACGACGGATCACAAGCGGATCGGGATCCTGTACATCTCGACGTCGACCGTCTTCCTCATCCTGGCCGGGCTGATGGCGCTCGCCATGCGCACGCAGCTGGCCCAGGCGAACGAGAGCCTGATCGGCCCGGATCGCTACAACGAGCTCGTCACGATCCACGGCACGTCGATGGTCTTCCTCGTCGGCGTCCCGATCCTCGCCGGGTTCGCGAACTACCTCGTCCCGCTCATGATCGGGGCGGCGGACATGGCGTTCCCGCGGCTGAACGCGGTCTCGTACTGGTTCTTCGTCTTCGGCGGCCTCGTGCTGATGCTCAGCTTCTTCGCCGACGGTGGGGCGGCCGACACGGGGTGGACAGCGTACGCCCCGCTCTCGATCCAGGCTCCCGGAAACGGCCAGGACTACTGGATCCTCTCCCTCCACCTGCTGACGGTGTCGACCGTTGCGGGCGCGGTCAACTTCATCGTGACGATCCACAACATGCGCACCCGCGGGATGACCTGGACGCGCATGCCGCTCTTCGTCTGGACGATCGAGCTCTACTCGTGGCTGATCATGGCCGTGATGCCGGTGCTGGCCGCTGCGCTGACCCTCCTCCTGCTCGACCGCGGGATCTCGATCGGCGGCTGGGACATCCAGACGGACTTCTTCAACCCGGACAGCGGCGGCTCGGCGCTGCTCTACCAGCATGCGTTCTGGTTCTTCGGCCACCCCGAGGTGTACATCATCGTCCTGCCGGCCTTCGGGATCATCTCGGAGGTCCTCCCCGTCTTCGCCCGCAAGCCGATCTTCGGCTACAAGGCGGTCGTCGCCTCGACGGTCGCGATCGGGTTCTTCTCGATGCTCGTCTGGGCGCACCACATGTTCACGGTGGGACTACCGATCCCGCTCCAGGCCTGGTTCATGATCGCGTCGATGGTGATCGCCGTCCCGACCGGGATGAAGATCTTCAACTGGCTGGCGACGCTCTGGCGAGGCAATCTCTCGTTCGAGACCCCCATGCTCTTCGCGCTCGGGTTCCTCTCGCTCTTCGTCATCGGCGGGCTGACGGGCATCTACCTCGCGGCCTTCCCGATCGACTGGCAGGTGCACGACAGCTACTTCGTCGTCGCGCACTTCCACTACACATTGCTCGGCGGCGTCGTCTTCGCGATCTTCTCCGGTCTCTTCTACTGGTGGCCCAAGATGTTCGGCCGCAAGCTCAACGAGCGGCTCGGCAAGTGGCAGTTCTGGATCCTCTTCGTCGGCTTCAACGTCGCCTTCATGCCGCAGCACTTCGCCGGCCTCGAAGGGATGCCGAGACGGATCTACACGTACGCCGACGAGAGTTGGGAGGGCTACAACCTCGCCTCCACGATCGGCTCGTACATCATGAGCGTCGCGTTCCTCCTCTTCGCGATCAACGTCCTGAAGACACGACGAAGCGGGGAGCGCGTCGGCAACGATCCCTGGCAGGCGGACACCCTCGAGTGGTACACCTCGTCTCCTCCGCCGCCGCACAACTTCGACGAGGTGCCGTACGTGACGAGCGCGAGACCGCTGTACGACTTGAGGAGGAAGCTGCGTGAGCAGCGTGGCGAGCGCGAGCCTGCGTAGCGACGTTCGGGTCAACCCGGGCGTGCTCTTCCGCCTGTCGGCGGTCGCGAGCGCCGTGGCCGTCGGTCTGGTCGTCGTGAGCGCCGTGCTCGAGCTCGGGACGACGCACTGGGGCATCGCGCTCGTCGCACTGCCGTTGCTCGTCGCGAACGTCGTGCTGGCGAGACTCGCCTACCCGGCGCTCGAGCGGCGAGCGGCCGTCGCTCTCGTCGCGCTGCTGGTCGCGATCGCGCTCGGCGGCGTGGTCGCGTGGAGCGGCGACGCGACCTGGGCCGTCGTGCTCCACGTCGCGGGCGCGGCAGTGGCGCTCGGATTCGCGTCGGTCGTCGTCGCGGGCGCGCTTCGCGGCGAGGCGACTCCCCTGGCCGCGGCGCGCGACTACCTGACGCTCACGAAGCCGCGAATCATGACGCTGCTCCTGCTGACCGGCGGAGCCGGGATGTTCGTCGGCGCACAGGGTGTGCCACCGCTCGGCCTCTTCGCGGTCACGATGCTCGGCCTCGCACTCGCATGTGGTGGTGCCTCGGCGCTCAACCACGTGCTCGACCGCGACATCGACCTCCTCATGGGCAGACGCACCAAGGAGCGGCCGGTCGCGTCCGGCCGGGTGTCGCCGGAGCAGGCGCTCGAGTTCGGCATCGTGCTCTCGGCGGTGTCCTTCGCGCTCCTCGCGTCCGCCGT
>DASTWH010000015.1:0-2196 GCA_035758735.1 Gaiellaceae bacterium | reverse complement strand
CACGGTCGAGGCCAATCTCGCGCTCGGGTTCCCGCCCGATGCGCGGGAGTGGGGGATCGGCAACCAGATTCTCGCCGACCTGGGGCTCACGACCATCCGGATCCTCACCAACAACCCTCGCAAGCTGACCGGGCTCGACGGTTTCGGCCTGACGGTCGTCGAGCAGGTGCCGCTCGAGGTCGAGCCGACCGCCGAGAACGCGCGCTACCTCGCCGCAAAACGTGAGAAGCTCGGGCACACGATCTCGAGGCTCCACCATCAGGGTGCCCGCCTGGAGACCGACACGCCGGAGGAATCCGAATGAGCAGCCGCGACATCGACTCCACGAGCGAGAACGTGCTCCACGACTGGGCGCGAGACGAGGCCGAGCCGCCCGAGGCGACCGATCAGGTCGATCTCGAGGACGAGAGCGTCGAGCAGGGCGAGGGCGACGCCCCCGCCTGGGGCACTGCTCCGAGCACGGCGGAGCCCGAGGAGCAGCTCGATGCGACGGCCGTCGAGGTCGAGACGGAAACCGAGGCCGGGAACGAGGCCGAAGTGGCGGACGACGTCGAGGTCGAGCTCACCGAGGAGCTCGACGAGGGCGAGGTCGAGATCGACGAGACGCCGATGCACGTCGAGCTCTCGCACGAGCACGCTGCGGGCGATCTCCACATCCCGGACGGCTACGCCGTACTCGAGGGTGTCGCCGAGGGCGGCCGCCGGGCAGTCGGCATCGTCGTCTCGCGGTTCAACGGCAATGTGACGAGCCAGCTGCTCGACAGCGCGCTCAGCGAGCTGTCCGCGGCAGGCGTTCGACAGGAGGCGATCACGATCATGGTCGTCCCCGGCGCATTCGAGCTTCCGCTTGCCGCGACGGCGCTCGCGAAGACGCGCCGGTTCGCGTGCATCGTCGCGCTCGGCTGCGTTATCCGCGGCGACACGCCGCACTTCGACTACGTGTCGAGCGAGGCCGCGAGCGGGCTGCAGCTCGCCGCGCTCGAGACCGGGGTGCCGGTGGCGTTCGGCGTGCTCACGCTCGATCGGATCGAGCAGGCCGACGCGCGGGTCGGCAAAGGCGCGGAGGCAGTGCGCAGCGCTCTCGAGATGGCCGACCTCTTCGCCCATCTCCGGGCCGCTGCGGCGCGCTGAGCTCCTCGCAGCGGCGCGAGGTTTCTCTCCATCGGAACTCCGTGCCGCGCGAGATCCCTGAAGGCGCTCGCTTCGCGAGCGCGTCGCGATGCCGAGTCGGCGTTCGCTACACTCCGCAGCCGCTCATGAGCAAGATCTGTGCCATCTGTGGGAAGAAGCCGGGCTTCGGCCACAGCCGTAGCCATTCCATGGTCGCCACGAAGCGCCGCTTCAACCCCAACCTGCAGCGTGTCCGCATGATGCTGGACGGCCGCGCGACGCGCGCGTACGTCTGCACCCGGTGCTTGAAGGCCGGGAAAGTGCAGAAAGCCGTCTAGCTCCCTTATAAGCTCGCGGCAATGGAGCGCGAGCCGTTCCTGATCGCCACGACCGAACGTGGCCGGATCGCGATCGCTCCTGCTGCGGTCGCGCAGATCGTCGGCGCCGCGGCGGCGGAGAGCTACGGCGTCGTTGCGCTCGCCGGCCGGGGACGGCTCTCGAAGCTCGTGCCGTGGGGGATCAAGAAGGGCGTCGACGTCCACTTGCGGGACGGCGGCCTCGTCGTCGAGTTGCGCGTGGTCGTCGAGCACGGTCTCCGACTGGCCGAGGTCGCGGAGACGGTGCGGTCGCGGGTGCAGTACGAGCTCGAGCGGATGGTCGGTCTGCCGATCGCGTCGCTCGAGGTGCACATCGACGGGGTCCGGCACTGATGGAGCTCGAGGTCGTCCGACACCTCGCACGGAGCGCGCTCCAGAACCTCGAAGCGCATCGTCGGCGGATCGACGACCTCAACGTGTATCCCGTCCCCGACGGGGACACGGGGACGAACCTCGTCCTGACGCTCCGCTCGATCGTCGAGGCGCTCGATGCCTCGGACGCCGCGACCAGCGAGGCGGTGGCGAAGGACGTGACCCGCGCGGCGCTCATGGGCGCACGCGGGAACTCGGGCGTCATCTTCTCGCAGGTCGTTCGCGGCTTCGTCGAGGTGCTCGGCGAGCACGAGGGCGTCAGCTCGTCGCTCCTGAGCAAGGCCTTCCGCGGCGCGAGCGACACCGCGTATCGGGCCGTGAAGCGTCCCGTCGAAGG
>DASTWH010000416.1:0-3104 GCA_035758735.1 Gaiellaceae bacterium | reverse complement strand
GACGTCGTACCAATCGGGCGGGACCGTCTTCAGCTCGGCCGTGGCCTCCGCCAGCGAGACGTCGACGATCTCGTCCCCGTGCAGGGCCGCCATCCGGCCGAAGCGCCGCTCGTGGACGAGCTCCGCGGCCTTCAGCCCGTAGCGCGTCGCGAGCACGCGATCGCGGGCGGTCGGGGTGCCGCCGCGCTGGACGTGGCCGAGCACCGTGACCCGCGTCTCGAACCCCGTCCGCGACTCGATCTCGTTCGCGAGCGCGTCCCCGACGCCGCCGAGCACGACGTGGCCGAACTGGTCGGTCGTCCGCGCCTCGCCCGCGACGAGGCGCGACTCGCCGCTCGAGTACGTCAGCTCGTAGCCCTCGCTGACGACGACGATCGAGAAGTCCTTCCCGCGCCCGTGGCGACGCTCGATCTCGGTGCACGCCTCCTCGACGGTCAGCGGCTGCTCCGGGATCAGGATCACGTCCGCGCCGCCGGCGATCCCGCTCATCACGGCGATCCAGCCCGTGTGCCGGCCCATCACCTCGACGACCATCACGCGGTTGTGCGACTCGGCCGTGGTGTGGAGGCGGTCGATCGCCTCGGTCGCGACCGAGACCGCAGTGTCGAAGCCGAAGGTGTAGTCGGTCGCCGCGAGATCGTTGTCGATCGTCTTCGGGACGCCGACCACGGGAAACTCGTGCTCGGCGTGGAGGCGCGCCGCGACCCCGAGCGTGTCCTCGCCGCCTACCGCGACGAGCGCGTCGAGCGGCGTCGCCGCGAAGTGCTCGAGCACGCGCTCGACCCCGCCGTCGACCTTGTAGGGGTTCGTCCGCGTGGTGCCGAGGATCGTGCCGCCGCGAGGCAGAAGCCCCGAGATCTCGCGGCGGCCGAGCGGCTCGGTAATCCCCTCCACGAGGCCGCGCCAGCCCTCGCGCACGCCGATCACCTCGTGCCCGAGATCGAGGCCGCGGCGCGCGACGGCGCGGATCACCGCGTTGAGCCCGGGGCAGTCGCCGCCGCCGGTGAGGATCCCGATGCGCACGCGTCGATCGTAGAGCCAGCGAGGGCTGCGCGCGGCAGCGCCCTCTACGATCACGCTGCCGGCCGAAGTGGCGGAACTGGCAGACGCGGCGGACTCAAAATCCGTTGCCCGCGAGGGCGTGTGGGTTCGAGCCCCACCTTCGGCACTCCTCTCCCGTTCGCCCGTGACCCATTCGGACGCTTGTCCCGATGGTGACTTACACTCACGCCACGCAACGGAGGGCCCCGGTTCGCATGCCGGGGCGCCGGTCCCCCAAGAAGGAGGAGAGGCTTGACGTTCAAGAGGCATGGGGTATTCCTCGTCGGTCTGCTCGTCGTCGCGCTCGCGCTCGTCGCTGCGGGCTGCGGTGGGGACGACGGAGGCGAGGCGCCCGAGGCGCTGCCGTCGTCGTCCTGTACGGCGATCGAGTACGAGGGCGACGGGGACCCCGACTACATCATCGCGTCCGACTTCCCGCTCCAGGGGTCGTCGAGGACGCAGACCTTGCAGATCGTCGCCGCCATCCGCTACGAGCTCGGCCAGCGGGACTGGAAGGCCGGCGACTACTCGATCGGCTACCAGTCGTGCGACGACGCGACCGCGCAGGCCGGGAAGTGGGACTCCGGCAAGTGCTCCTCGAACGCCAACGCGTACGCGGCGAACGACAAGGTGATCGGCATCATCGGCACCTTCAACTCCGGCTGCGCGGCGATCATCATCCCGGTCGTCAACCAGGCGCCCGAGGGCGGGATCGCGATGGTCTCACCGGCGAACACGTATCCCTGCCTGACGGTGAACCTGCCGGGCGGCTGTGATTCGACCGAGCCCGACAAGTACTACCCGTCGGGCACGCGCAACTACGCGCGCGTCGTCCCGCACGACGCCTACCAGGGCGCCGCGGTGGCCGAGTTCATGCAGTCGCAGGGGGTGAAGAGCCTCTACATCCTGAACGACAAGGAGGCCTACGGACTCGGCGTCGCGACGACGACGCGCAAGGCGGCGGAGTCCCTCGGGATCGAGATCGCGGGCTTCGAGGCCTGGGACCCGAAGGCGACGAGCTACACGTCCCAGTTCCAGAAGATCAAGGCCTCGGGTGCGGACGCGGTGTTCCTCGGCGGTCTCATCGACGAGAACGGCGCGCAGGTGATCAAGGACAAGGTCGCCGTCCTCGGGCCGAACGACGGAGACGTCGGGCTGTACGCGCCGGACGGCTTCACGCAGCAGTCGACGATCGACGAGTCGGGCACGGCGGCCGCAGGCATGTTCCTGTCGGTGGCGGGCGTGCCCATCGACGAGTTCAAGGGCACCGCCCTCGAGTTCATCGACGGCCTCCAGAGCGGGCCGCTCCAGGGCGCCGCGATCGACCCGTACGCGATCTACGGCGGGCAGGCCGTCCAGGTGCTGCTCGACGCGATCGCGGCGTCCGACGGCACCCGTGCCGACGTGATCACGAAGCTGTTCGAGACGGACGTCACGGATGGGCTGCTCGGCTCGTTCAAGATCGACGAGAACGGCGACCCCGAGGATGCCTCGGGCGCCGTCGTCGGCTTCACGATCTACGAGGCCACGGACGAGCTGACCACGAAGGCGACGGTCTCGCCGAAGCCGGAGACGGTGGCGGCGGCCAGCGGTCAGTAGACCGAGCACGAACCGATCCGGGGCGGGAGGGCTGTTGCCCTCCCGCCCCGCTTCGTTCTAGAGTCCCGCGATCGGCGTGCGCGAAGCGGGCTCCAACATCCTCCGCAAGCTCCGGAACCCGAAGGTCGTGAACGGCATCGGGCTCGGCCTCGTCGCGCTGGTGGGCGTCTGGCTCCTCGTCTACTTCGTCAAAGGCCCGGAGGAGTTCGTCAACGTCGCACTCGACGGCCTCACCCGCGGCTCGATCTACGGCGTCGTCGCGCTCGGCTACACGCTCGTCTACGGGATCCTGCAGCTGATCAACTTCGCCCACGGCGACGTCTTCGCGCTGTCGGGGCTCGTCGCGAGCACGATGATGCTGTCCGTCCTCTCGATCGACCCGGGCTCGAGCAACGCGGCCGTCGCCGGAGCGGTCGTCGTGACGCTCCTCGTGACGATCCCACTGTTCGCAGTGATCAACGGGA
>DASTWH010000349.1:0-15767 GCA_035758735.1 Gaiellaceae bacterium | reverse complement strand
CTTCACCGAGCGCGCGCCGCAGTCACCGGGCCCGTCCTCGTTCACGAACGGCGTGAACGGCGTTCTCAACTTCATGTTCCCCGGTGGGATGGGCGGAGGCTCGCTCGCGCTGAACCAGTTGCTCGTCGTGATGGACGGCATCGACAACCCGCCGTTCTTCAAGAAGTTCTTCACGAACAAGACGAACACGCTGCTCGACGGCAGCTACATCGTCCCGCGTCGCATGGGGAAGCGTTCGTTGCGCATCCGAGCCGCGAAGCCGCGGAGCGAGCAGATCTACTTCATCGGCGCGACGAACGTGCCCGTCGACCGGCTCGACCCCGCCCTCACGCGCCCAGGCCGCATGGGTCGCCACGTCTGGTTCCGCACGCCGACGAAGCAGGACCGTCTCGACATCCTCGACCTGTACCTCGGCAAGGTCGCCCACGATCCGGAGCTCGACCAGCCGCACAAGCGCGAGGAGGTCGCGCGCGTCACGAACGGGTACGCGCCCGCGATGCTCGAGCAGGTCACGTCGATGGCGCTCACGATCGCCCACCACTCGAATCGCGAGGCGTTGACCTGGGACGACCTCGTCGAAGCCATGACAACTCTCGAGGCCGGCACCGCAGTCGGCATCGAGTACATCCCGGAGGAGAGCCGCGCCGTCGCCATTCATGAGGCTGGCCATGCCGCCGCCGGCCACGTCTACTTGAAGGGCGCGGAGTCAACGCGGCTCTCCATCCGGATGCGCGGAGGCGCGCTCGGGCACCACCAGGCGCTCGAGAAGGAAGAGCGCTTCAGCCGCTTCCGGAGCGAGGAGTTCGCACGGCTCGTCTGGGCGCTCGGTGCGATGGCCGCCGAGCGCGTCTTCTACGGCGAGAACTCGAACGGCGTCGGCGGCGACATCCAGAGCGTCACTGCCCAGGCCGCGTACATGGTCGGGGCTTCCGCCATGGGGCCCGAGCCCTTCGCGATCACACCGCGCGAGGACGAGACGGAGGAGGAGGCGCGCGAGCGCATCCTCGGGCGTTTCGAGAAGATCGGCCTGCAGATCGTGAACCGCACGGGCGGCGGCGGTCCATTCGATGCCAACCCGATCGGGTCGGTGCTCGGCGACACGGACAAGCGCGCGATCGTCGGACAGCTCGTGGGCCAGGCATACGTCGCTGCGTACAACCTGATCGTGCACAATCGCGAGGCCGTCGAGCACATCGCCGACGTGTTGAACGCGCGGCGCGAGCTCTTCGGGGACGAGCTCCTCAACCTGCTCGACGAGTCGAAGATCACAATTCCCGACGTGGACCTGTCCGAAGAGAGCTCGTGGCCGACGATGTGATGGACAAGGCGGCGGCCGACACGAACACCGTCTCGACGAACGGCGTCGGCGCGACCGTTGCGAAGCGACCCGAATCGCGCGCCGATCGTGCGCGGCAGCTCGCCTACCGGAACCGGTTCGCGGCGTTCTTCGTCGTGCTCGCGGTCGTCGCAGGCGCCGGCGTCGGATCGCTGCTGGTCCTCGTCGGCCGCGGCAGCCCCGAGGCCGCTCCCGCCTGGTCGGCCTGGGAGCCGACCGGGACGACCGACCAGCGGGTCGCCCAGATCGCCGACCACGTGAGCCGCGGGTACCGCCTCCCGAGCGGGAACGCGCTCGTCGCGGTCACCTATCAGGGACTTCCGGTTGGGACGTTGGACGGCGTCACGCCCGGGCCCGTGCGTGCAATCGCAGTGCGCCCGGACACAACGGGAGGACGAGCCGACGCAAGCGACATCACGACGTTCGACGCTCGAAACACCGTCCAGTACGAGCTCTGCGGGCTCGGCAAGAACTGTTCGATCGCGGAAGGGAAGGCGAGCGACGCACGCGGGCAGCTGCTGCGGCGTGAGGCGCTCGAGCTGGCGCTCTACTCGTTGCAGTACGCCGGCGGGATCGAGTCGACGCTCGTGCTGCTTCCGAGGCGGGCGGACGGCAACGAGGCGACGGCGATCTTCCTGACGCGGGACGACGTCCGGAACGAGCTCGCCGCACCACTCGATCAGACGCTGACTGCACCCCTTACGCCAGGCGTCGGCGAGATCACCGCCGACGAGCAGGCGGTTCTCAACCGGACGGTCGAGCCCCGGCTGTACGAGTACGGCTGGCTCCAGGCACAGGACGGAACCCTCGTCATGGTGCTGTCGCCCACGCTGGGTGGCTGAGGCCGACTTCGGCCCCGCGCTCACGCGCGCGAAGGCACGGCTCGACACGCTCGACTACTACCCGGAGCCCGTGCGCATCGACAGGGTCCGCGTCCTCGTCGCGCCGTGGTTCTTCCGCATCCCCGGCTTCCGGCGCTACGTCGGTTACGCGTTCTGGCGGACGATCGTGCTGAAGCGACCCGACCTCCCCGACGACCTCATCACGCACGAGCTCTGCCACATCTGGCAGGGACAGCACCGGGCGCTGCACATGGCGTGGAAGCACGTGACGACGCGCTACCGCTCGAACCCGTACGAGATCGAGGCGCGGCGGGCGGTCGCCGAGACGCAGGCCCGCTAGCCGTCACTCGTTCGAGGGAGGCACTGCGCCGTCCCGGCAACCGACGTTGATCCAATGCTGCTGCGGCGTTCGGCTGCTCTCTCCCTGCTTGCCCTCAGCGCGTTCGGCGCGCTCGCGTCGAGCGGCGCGAACGCCATTCGAACCCCCATGCCGGACATCGTCTCCGTCGAGGCGTACCCGTTCTCCGCCGTGGTCAGGTGGAGCGTCCCCGACCCCGCCAAGGTCGTCCTCGAGGTCGGCGTCGACGACCGGTACGGGATTTGGTCCCCGACGACGATCGCGCGCACCGAGCTCACGGCACGGACGACCCTCGCCGGCCTCGAGCCGGCGACGCAGTACCGGTTCCGCGTCATCGCGCGCTGGCGCAACGGGACGAAGGCGGAGGTGCGCGGGTCCTTCCGCACCGATGCGTGGCCGGGCTCGACTGCGGCGACTGCCGTCCCCGCCGCGGCGCAGGCCGGCGGCTCGGACGGAGGAGGAGGCGGCGGCGGCGGTTCGCCCTACGTCCTGCCACCCCCGGCGCCCCCGGGCGCGACCCCGACGCAGCCGACGGCGCCGCCGAGCTCGAACCCGTCCGCGGGCACGACCGGCAGCGAGAGCTCGGCCCCGCTCCGCGTCAACGGGAACGCGATCTTCCCGCGGATGGTGTGGAGGCAGTGCCCGACGTACTACCCGACGTCGCTCGGGGCCGGCATCAATCTCTTCCTCGGCGTCGAGTGCTCGAGCACCGACGAGCAGTTCAAGCGGCTCGCAGGCCGCGCGATGTCGACGGTCGACGCGAAGACGCCCGGCATCTCCGGCCCGGGACTCATCGGGTGGCACCTCCCGGACGAAGCGGACATGTCGGTCCGCATCCCCTCCAACCTGCCGAAGCCGCAGGGCGACGGCCGCGTCACGTTCCTCACCGTGACCGACCACTTCTCGATGCGCGCAGCCCCGCACCAGAGCGGGCGCGAGATCTACAAGGAGTTCTTCGCACGCGCCGACGTCGTGGGCTTCGACACCTACCCCGTGGAGGGCCGCTGCAAGATGGAGGAGATCGACAACGTGTACTGGATGCAGCGCGAGATCGTCTCGCTGACCGGTGGCAAGCCGACGTTCCAGTGGATCGAGGCCGGTCCAATGGAGCACTGCCGGGAGAACATCGATCCGACCCCCGAGGTCGTCCGGGCGGAGACCTGGCTCGCGATCGCAGGAGGCGCCCGCGGTATCGGGTACTTCCCGGACTGGTGGGTCGAGACGATCCGCAGCGAGGTGCGCCAGACGAACCGAGAGATCCTCGCGCTCGCCCCCGCGCTCCTCTCGCCCTCCGTGCGGGTGAACTGGTCGACGCAGAGCCCCGTCCGCGTCGCCGTCCGCCGCTACAACGGCGCGACGTACGTCATCGCTGCGAACTCGTCGACCTCGGAGGCGAAGGCGGCGTTCTCCGTGCCTGGACTCGGCGGACGCTCGCTCCGGGTCTTCCGCGACGGCCGGATGGTCAAGTCGTTCGGCGACGTCGTCTCGGACAAGCTCCCCGGGCTCGGCGTCGCCGTCTACGTCATCCCGCCGCCGGGCTGGTAGGAGCCGCGCGCGAGCTACCGTGCGCGCGGTGAGATCGGCCTTCGCTCTCGTCGCCGCACTCGGAGTGGTCGCGCTCTCGCCGTCCGCGAACAGCGCGGAGCGCGCTCCGGCAGCAGGCCCGCGGGTCACGATGTTCGGCGACTCGATCGCCGACTCGCTGAACTACGTACCCGACGCGCGGGAGCTCCTCGGCGACGGCCTCGACCTTCGCCTCGAGCTCACGCCATGCCGGAAGCTGGTGCCGATCGGCTGCGCGTACATGGGCTCGCGTCCGCCCTCGGTGCTCGACGTCGTGAGGTCGTCCACGCTCGCGGGGCTCGGGAACATCGTGGTCGTCGCGGTCGGCTACAACGACCCGGAGAACAACTACGAGACGGACATGGCCCAGGTCGTCAACGCACTCGTGGACAAGGGCGTCGGTCACGTGATCTGGCTCACCCTCCGCGAGCAGACGGACGACTACCGGAAGATCAACCGCACGATCCAGGCGCAGGCGCCGCGCTGGCCCGAGCTCCGCGTTGCGGACTGGGAGGCGACGAGCCGCGGCAAGGACTGGTTCAACCCGGACGGGCTGCACCTGAACGCCGACGGCGCCATCGGGATGGCGACGCTGATCCGGCCCTTCGTGCTCACCGCCTGCGGAGCGCCCTGCGAGGACCTCGGCGCCGGGGCACCCCACAACACCGGGCTTCCGAGCGTCCGCGGAAAGCCCGCGGTGGGAAGCCCGCTCACGTGTCGCCCGGGCAGCTGGGCCGGTCAGCGCCCGATCGTGTTCTCGTACCGCTGGCTCCGCGGCACGAGGGTGCTGACGCACTCCGTCGGCAGCACCCGCGTCGTTGCCAAGGCCGACCGCGCGCGCACGATCTCGTGCCGGGTCTGGGCCGGCAACATCAACGGCCTGACCGCCGCGACGTCGAAGGCCGTCCTCGTCCGCTAGGACGGCGGCTTCGACACGACCGCGATCGCCTCGATCTCGACGAGCTGGTCGGGGTAGCCGAGGAGCGATACGCCGAGCAGCGTGGTCGGCGCGCGGTCGAGGTTGGGCGCCGCGACGTTCCACGCCTTCACGAGATCCGCTCGCTCCCGACCGACGACATAGATCGTCGCCTTGACGATGTCGGCGAGGTCGGCCCCGTTCTGCTGAAGCGCCTCACGGAGGTTGTCCACGCACAGCGCCGTCTGCGCCTCGAGGTCGCCGGGGCTGGCGACGCCGCCCTCTCCGTCGATCGGACATGCGCCCGCGGCGAACACGAAGTCGCCGGCGACGGCGGCATACTCGTACGGAGCTCCGGGCCAGAGGGTCATGCTGGCGACCCTACTCGCTTGACTTGCCACTTCACCTTTTATAGTTTTGAGACTTCCAGAACTGAAGCGAGGAGGAACGAGCATGACCACCGAGGAGCTCCGCGCACGACTCGGCGATCCGGCCACGGCGATCGTCGACACGCGCCCCCTGCACGCGTACAACGGCTGGCGCGTCGACGGCGCTCCTCGCGGCGGTCACATTCCCGGCGCGATCGCGTTTCCTGGGGAGTGGCTCGCCTCGCTCGACGACGAGGACGTCCGCGAGATCCTCGCCACGAAGGGCCTGATCCCGGAGCAGGAGCTCGTGCTCTACGGGGACGGAGCACGGGCACTGCTCGACCGGCTCGCTGTTCTCGGCTTCTCCGAGGTCGAGATCTACGAGGACGGCTGGGAGGCGTGGGCGGCGGACGCGAGCCTCCCCGTCGAGCATCTTCCGAAGTACGAGCGGCTCGTCCACGTCGACTGGCTTCGAGACGTGCTCGCGGGCGGCAGCCCCGAGGCGCCGCCCGCCGAGCGCCATCTCCTCTTCCACGTCAACTTCGGCGTCCCCGAGGAGTACGAGGAGGGCCACATCCCGGGTGCGCTCTACCTCGACACGAATTGGCTCGAGGACTCGAGCGACTGGAACCGCCGCTCGCCGTCCGAGCTCGAGGCGGCCGTGCTGCGCCTCGGGATCACGCATGACACCACCGTGGTCCTCTATGGCCGCGACACCGAGGGGAACGCGAACGAGAAGTGGCCCGGCCGTCGGGCGGGCCAGATCGCGGCCGCGCGCGCCGCGCTCATCCTCACCTACTCTGGCGTCGAGGACGTCCGCCTGCTCGACGGCGGATACGACCACTGGGTGCAAGCGGGGAACGGGCTCGAGACGACGCTGCGGGCGCCCTCCCCCGTGACCGACTTCGGAGCATCGATCCCCGTCCGCCCGGAGGTGATCGTCGACATTGAGGAGGCGAGGGAGATCCTCGCCGACCCTGGCTCCGCCGCACTTGTCAGCGTCCGCACGTGGCGCGAGCACATCGGGGAGGTGAGCGGTTACAACTACATCCAGCCCGCGGGGCGCATCGCCGGCGACGTCTGGGGCAACTGCGGGACGGACGCGTACCACATGCAGCACTACCGCAACGTGGACAACACGATGCGCGCCTACCCCGAGATCGCCGCCAACTGGGCGTCGGCCGGCATCACGCCCGACAGGTGGGTCGCCTTCTACTGCGGGACGGGCTGGCGCGCGAGCGAGACGTGGTTCTACGCGTTCCTCATGGACTGGAAGCGCGTCGCCGTCTACGACGGTGGCTGGTACGAGTGGAGCAAGGACCCGGGCGCGAACCCGATCGAGGTCGGGCTCGAGGAGGGCATCGTCGTCTAGGAATGGAACCGCAGACGGTCGACGATCTTGTCGACCGTCTTGCGCTCCGCGCGGAACGCGATTCCGACGAGGTCGAGGTCTTCGGCGCTGACCGCGGCGACCGCGGCCCGGTTCGCCTCGTCGTGGCCGGTCGCAAAGAGCTCGTGCGTGTAGATCGCCGGCACGACGCCTCGGTCCATCGCGCGCTCGTACGCACGGCGTAGCGCGGCAGCGTCCGCCTCGTACACGAGCACGGGCTGCACGAACATCGGCAGGTACTCGTTTCCCGACGCGTCGCGGTATGGCTCGCCGACCGTGTCCGGGCTCGTCCCGGCGACGCCGCTGACGAGGAATGCTGTGACGTTCGCCTTCTGCCAGACGACGAGGTCGTCGCGCAGGACGACGGCGATCTTCGTCTCGAACTGCATTCAGCGCGCGAGGGCGACGAGTGCAACGCCCGGCAGGACGAGGCGGCCTCCATCGACCGCGAAGGGAGCGAACGCCTCTTCGAGCTCGTTCGTGATCGCTGCCTGCTCGTCCTCGGCGGCACCGTCGAAAGCCCTCGAGAACGCCCCGCCCGTGTCCCGCGTCGTCATGACGTACTCGTCGATGCCGCCGAAGACGAATCGAAGGGACACGTCCTCGATCAGCACGTCGCTGAAGCCGGCCCCCGATAGCAGCGACTCGACCCGCTCGTCGTCCGCCCACGTGAACATTCCCGGCGCTCCGGGCTCGTTCGGCGGCATGAGGCCTCGCGCAGTGAGGATCCGGCCGCCGATCGCGACCCACGGGTTCTGCTCGGGGCCGCGCCAGGTGGCGAGCACGAGACGGCCGCCAGGACGGAGCACGCGGCGCGTCTCCGCAAGCGCGGCGACCGGATCGGCCATGAGCATGAAGGCGAACCGGCAGATCACGCCGTCGACCGAGTCGTCCTCGAGGTCGACATGCTCTGCGTCCATCGTCCGGTACTCGACGTTCGTGAGGCCGAGCTCGGCGCCGCGCCGGCGCGCGACCTCCGTCATCTCGGGCGAGAAATCGGTGCTGATGAGACGGCCGTCGTCGCCGAGCCGCACCGCTACGGCGAATCCGGTGTCGCCCGGCCCCGCCGCCAGCTCGACGATCGTCTCGCCGGGAAGTGGCGCGAGCTCGCGCACGAGCCACTCCTGCACCGGCGCGGTGGTCTTCTCCATGTCGGCGCGGCGGCGCTCCCAGCCCGCGGCCATCGTCTGCCAATTGGCGAGACTCGTGCGCCGATACTCCTCGCGATCCACGAGTCGAGATGGTAAGCCGTTGACCGAGCGGGCTCAAAAGGGGTACCGTCGAGGTCGGGTGGGACGGTTCGCCGAGATCTATCGCCGTTCGCTCGAGGAGCCGGAGGCGTTCTGGGGTGACGCGGCCGAGCTGCTCGACTGGGTGGAGCCGTGGGAGCGTGTCCTCGACGACTCGCGCGCGCCGTTCTATCGCTGGTTCACGGGCGGGCAGATGAACACCTGCGCGAACGCGCTCGACCGCCACGTCGAGGGAGGACGAGCCGACCAGCCCGCGCTGATCTACGACTCGCCCGTCACCGAGACGAAGGCCGTCTTCACCTATCGCGAGCTGCGCGACGCGGTCGCACGCTTCGCAGGAGCGCTCGCGCGCCAGGGAGTCGGCCGCGGCGACCGCGTGATCGTGTACATGCCGATGGTCCCCGAGGCGCTCGTCGCGATGCTGGCGTGCGCGCGCATCGGGGCCGTGCACTCGGTCGTGTTCGGCGGGTTCGCCGCGAACGAGCTTGCGACACGAATCGAGGATGCCCAGCCGAAGGTCGTCGTCTCCGCGTCGTGCGGGATCGAGCCCGGGAGGATCGTCGCGTACAAGCCGCTCCTCGACGCGGCCATCGAGGCGACCCAGTGGAAGCCCGAGCGCTGCATCGTTCTCCAGCGCCCGATGCTCGAGGCGGAGCTCGACCCGTCACGCGACATCGAGTGGGACGAGGCGCTCGAGGGCGTCGAGCCGGCCGACTGGGTCCCGCTCGCCGCGACGGATCCGCTCTACATCATCTACACGTCCGGGACGACCGGTCAGCCGAAGGGCATCGTCCGCGACAACGGTGGTCATGCCGTCGGGCTCGCGTGGTCGATGAAGAACATCTACGACACGGATCCCGGCGAGGTGTACTGGGCCGCGTCCGACATCGGTTGGACGGTCGGCCACTCCTACACCGTGTACGGCCCGCTCCTGCACGGCTGCACGAGCGTCCTCTACGAGGGCAAGCCGGTCGGCACGCCCGACGCGGGAGCGTTCTGGCGGGTCTGCGCCGAGCACGGCGTCAGCACGCTCTTCACCGCGCCGACGGCGTTCCGGGCGATCCGGCAGCAGGATCCGGAGGGCGCGCTCATCCGCGACTACGACCTCTCGAAGCTGCGCACGCTCTTCCTCGCCGGCGAGCGCTGCGACCCCGAGACACTGCGCTGGGCCGAGGACAAGCTCGGCATTCCCGTGATCGACCACTACTGGCAGACGGAGACCGGCTGGCCGGTCGCTGCCAATTGTCTCGGCATCGAGCGGTTCCCGGTCAAGCCGGGCTCGCCGACGCGTGCCGTCCCCGGCTGGGACGTGCGGGTCATGGACACGGACGGAAACGAGGCTCCGGCGGGGGAGATCGGCGCGCTCGTCGTGAAGCTGCCGATGCCGCCCGGCTCGTCCCCCACGCTCTGGAACGCGGAGGAGCGCTTCCGCGAGACGTACCTGGCGGCGTTCCCCGGCTACTACCAGACCGCCGACGCGGGCTACATCGACGACGACGGCTACGTCTTCGTCATGGCGCGCACGGACGACATCATCAACACCGCGGGACACCGCCTCTCGACCGGCTCGATGGAGGAGGTGCTCGCGGCGCACCCGGACGTGGCCGAGTGCGCCGTCGTCGGCGTCGCCGACGACCTCAAGGGCCAGCTCCCCGTCGGCTTCCTCGTCCTCAAGGCGGGCGTCGAGCGCCCGCACGACGAGATCGTCGCGGAGGTCGTCCAGCTCGTCCGCGACCGGATCGGCCCGGTGGCGGCGTTCAAGTCCGCGGTCGTCGTCGTGCGCCTGCCGAAGACGAGGTCCGGGAAGATCCTGCGCGGAACGATGCGCCGGATCGCGGACGGCGAGCCCTACACGACACCGGCGACCATCGACGATCCGGCGATCCTCGACGAGGTCGGCGACGCGCTCCGCACGATCGGATACGCGAAGCCGAGCGATGAATTGACGGCCGTGACGCCGTCCTAGCGTTCACAAGCTCGAACGAGGAGGACGACATGGGACGGATCGTGGTGACGGAGTTCGTATCGCTCGACGGCGTGATGCAGGCGCCAGGAGGCGAGGAGTTCAAGTACCCGGGATGGAGCTTCGAGTTCGATCGCGGGGACGACGGCAACCAGTTCAAGCTCGACGAGACCCTCGAGACCGATGTGCTCCTGATCGGCCGCGTGACGTACGAGAGCTTCGCCGGCGCCTGGCCGTCGCGCGAGGGACCTTTCGCGGAGAAGTTCAACACGATGCCGAAGTACGTCGTCTCCTCGACGCTCGAGGACCCGGAGTGGAACAACACGACGGTCCTCATGGGCGACGCGGTGGAGGAGGCCGCCAAGCTCAAGGCGGAGAACGACGGAATCATCCAGATCCCCGGGAGCCTCCGGCTCGTCCAGGCCCTTCTCGAGGCCGACCTCGTCGACGAGCTGCACCTCATGGTCTTCCCCGTCGTCCTCGGCACCGGGCGAAAGCTGTTCGGCGAGACGAGCGACAAGTCGAGCTGGAAGCTCTCCGAGGCGAAGCCGGTCGGCCCGGACGGCGTCCTCGTCCTGATCTACCAGCGGGCCGGCTAGAGGTTTCGCTCACCCTGGCGGAAGTGCGCGGGTGGCTCGGCTCCGATCGCCGGGCGCCCGTGCGCCTGCTCGTTGACGCACACGTAGGTGTCGAGCCACCAGCTCTCGCGCTCCTCGTCGATCTCGCCCTCGCCGACGAGGAAACACGTGTTCAGCCAGCGATACGACTCCGCGTCCGTGGTGAGCTCGACCCGCGCGAGGATCGCCCGGTACGAGCCGTCACTGGCTTCCTGGACGCTCTGGCCGTGGATCGACACGACGAGCTCGTCCCCACCGGACGTTCGGATCATCCCGCGCAGGTTCGGTGTCCAAACGCCGTCCTCACGGCGGCGTGGATAGTTCGCCCAGACGAGGCTGCCCTCGATCTCACCCACGACGGCGCCATCACCGTGGCCGAAGCCCAGGCCTTCTTCGCCACCGTGCGGTCGATGCCAGCTCGAGCCTTGGTATTGCATCGACAGCCTGCACAGCGGTTCGAGGCGCACGGCGGCATCATGCCGCGACCGCGACGCAGCTAGTCGACGACGATCGCCGTGGAGTCCTGGAGCCGAACGGTTCTCACGACCGAGTGGCCGTGCGGATCGGTCACGCGAACGTCGACCGTGTCGCGCCCGGGCTCGAGCGCCACGTCGACCCAGCCGTCCCGCTCTATGGGAACCGCAGGCTGAGAGACACCGTCGACTGTCACATCGACAGGCGTACCGGCAGGCACGTAGTAGGCGAGCTCGAGCGCGGGCACGCGGGCGACGTCGGCGCCCTCGGGCAGCAACGGGTTGCGCGCGTCGAGCCTCTGGGCGACCTCGGCGAACGTCTCGAACGTCGGCTTCGGCGAGGCGTCCTCGTTCAGCAGGCCGCTCTGCCAGAGGCCGTCGGACCGGTCGCGGAAGACGAACCACAGGAACATCCGGACGCGTGGGTTCCGCGCTGCGAGGTCGAGCGCCTGTGCCGCATAGCGGGCCTGCAGCTCGGGGTCGATGCCGAAGGGCTCGAGCGGGAGCGTCTCGTGCGCGTACTCGGTGATCCAGATCGGCGTCGCGTCGCGTCCGAACCACTCGTCGACAGCGGCGCCGAAACGCTCGAGGTTGCCGATGCCGACGCGCGGCCACCGCACGGACTCCTCCGGAGAGACCTCCGGCCGCGGCGGATACGGGTGCTGCGCCCAGGCGTCGAAGGGGACGTCGGGCTCCACCTCCGAGAGGAGACGCGCGAAGCGCGCCGGGGAGTGGCTGTCCTGCACGGCACCCTCCGAGGGGATGTCATGGCCGCGCGGCGACGTCTCGCCGATCGCGACCTGCGCGTGCGGGTTGCCGCGCTTCACGCCGTCGTACACCGCCCGCGCGATCGGGGCGTACAACGCCGGGCCGACCGACCGCCCCGCGCTGTCGAACTGAGGCGCCAGGAACTGCTCGAGGTTCGGCTCGTTCCACGCGGAGAAGAGTCGGACGGCGGGATAGCCCTCGTGACGCCCGGAGTAGCGGTCGGCGAGCGCCGTGGCGAAGTCCTCGAGGTCGGCGGGATCGCGCGGGGAACGGTTCGGCGGCTCTCCTCCGTTCGCCCACTCCGGCGTCCCCCAGATCGTGACGAGGAGCTCCATCCCACGTTGCTGCGCGCTGCGGACGAGATCGTCGACGTCGTCGAGCCGATACGCCGGATCGAACGGATCGACGGCGTTCACAGGACGGGTGGGAGCCGTGTCCTTCCACACCACGACGGTCCGGAGCAGCGAGGCACCCGCCTCGCGTGCGCGATCGAGCATCACCGCACGGTCGGCATCCCAGCGGAAGCTGGGATCGTCCTGCAGGCCCACGAGCAGACGTCCGGGCATCGGGTCCTGCGGAGCCACGATCGGCTCCGAGCCACCGCCGCGCAGCAGGAGCACCGCCCCGATCGCGCCCACGGCGCATGCGACGACCAGCAATCCCAGGAAGAACCGCATGTCTGGTGGTACCCACGTCGCTCGATTTGCTACCCGGCAGCCGAGGCGTCCCTCGAACGAGTGATTTCCTGCAGGCAACGTTTCAGGGGGCGGCGAAGCAGGGAACGTGCTGCTCCAGGAGGTGGCCGAAGCCATGACGCACCGACGTCCGTTCCGCGAGGAGCGCGCTCGCGCGGCACGAGCACTGCTGTCCTATCTCGGAGACCCCTGCCCGTCGAACGAGCGCATGCTCCTCGACGCCGCGCACGACCTCGAGGCAGCCGCGAGCGTGCGGCGTCTCGGTGCGGTGTCACAGCGCCGTGACGCGGCCAGGCTGAGACTCTTCATCGCGACGCACTGAGCCCACGCGGGCGTCAGGCCGCAACCAGAGCGTTGAGCCTCGGGAGGCTCCCGAGCAGCTGACACCGCTGCCAGCCGTCGCCGCGGTCGCGGCTCTCCCACAGCTCTCCGTTCGCGAGCCCGGCGAAAACGCGCTCGCGCGTCGCCACCAGTGCGTACGGCATCGCCGGCAACGGGTCGGGCAGCCCCGCCGACAGAACCTCCCACGTGCCGTTGCTGCGGCGGTAGATGTTCGCCTCGGGATCTCCGCGCCCGTGCGCGGAGAACGGCCCGCGGCTCGCGGACACGTACCAGAGGTCCGGGTCGTCGGGATCGACCGCGACCGACCATGTGTAGTGCCGATCGCGCCCGTCGTCCGCCGGTGTCCACGTGTCGCCCGCGTCCTCGCTCCAGGCGGCGCCTCCTCCTCCAGCCTCGTATGCGCGGCCGTGCTCGCGTGGGTGCCAGGCGAGCGAGTGCACGTCGCGCTGAGCGCCAGGACGATGATCGTGCCAGGTCTCGCCACCGTCGGTCGATCGCATCAGCCCGCCGAGCTCGATGCCGGCGAGGATCGTGTCCGCCTCGTGCGGGCTCGGCGCGACCCAGCGCACGTGCGAGGTCCACGGACGGGGAGGGAAGCTCCAGGACGGACGGGACGGAAGCTCGAGCAAGCCCGTGAGCTCCCGCCATGTTCCGCCCCCGTCGTCACTGCGGAAGAGCGCGCTCGGCTCCGTGCCGGCATAGACGGCGCCGTCCGCGGCGCTGACGGCAACGGAGAACACCTGCTGGTCGGCGAGGCCGAGATCCTGCCACGTGCTCCCACCGTCCGTGGTCTTCCGAACGCCACCCGCACCGAGCCCGACGTACACCGTGTCCGGATCGCCCCGGTCGAGCGCGAGGCACTGTGCCGTGGAGTCCGGCAGAGAGACGTCGACCGTCCAGCCGGCGGGCGTCTCGTCGAGGCGGGCGAACGACGTTCCGGTCGTCGCGTACAGGCGGGCCATGGCTCCATGCTGCCTACGCGTGTACGACCCGCGACGAGCGGGTATCCGAGGACGATGAGCTCGGTGCCCCGGGTCTGTTCTGCCTGCGGCGCCGCGTCCGCCTGGGACGCGCGCTTCTGTCACCAGTGCGGCCGCCCGCTCGACGAGAGGACGCCGCGCTACTACGGCGTGCTCTCCCCCGGGCCGGCGTTCGTCCTCGGGTGCGTCCTCCTCGTCGCCGCAGTCGTCGCGCTGATCGCCGGAAGCGTGATTGCCGCGATCGTCCTCCTCGCCGTCGCGCTGGTCGCGTTCGTCTTCTTCTACGAGGCGGCACGCCGTGATCCCGACGACCGGGTCGCGCGCTCGGTCGTCTCCTCCGGTCACCGCCTGCGCGGCTGGGTGAGCTTCGCGATCGCGTCGGTCGCGGCGTGGGCACGTGCCTCTCGCGACGTCCTCCGGCTGCGCCGCGAATCGCGCTCGCTCCGGCGCGAGCGGGAGCCGACGCTCCGCCTGCTCGGAGACGCCGTCTACCGCGAGGACGAGCCACTCGTGCAGACGCTGCTCGAGCGGATCCGGGAGATCGACGGCGAGCTCGAGAAGCGCGAAGAGGCTCGGGCGGAGACGCTCGCCGCCGCGCGCCGACACGTGGACGAGGAGCGTGGCGCCGCTCGGGCGACGCAGCGATTCGTCGTCGAGCAGGCGTCAGACGAGACGTCCGACGAGTAGTCATCTCCTCGATTCCAATCCGCGCGACCGTTGACTCCCGCGCAGAGCACATGAAAGGGTCATGCGCTGAACCCGACCGAGGAGACGTGTCGCGTGTCACCGAAAGCCGTTGCTGTTGCCGGTCTGAGCGCAATCGCAATCGCGGCGGGCGGTTGCAGCGCAGACTCTGACCCCGAAGCGGAGAACCCGGTCGGCTTCCCGAAACTGACGACGACCTGGGTGTCGCCGACCTATGGCTACTCGTTCAGGCATGAGGAAGGGCGGGGGCCTACACCGGCCACGAAGCCCTGGGACCCCGTCACCGATCCGCCCGTTGACACCTCCAGTAGGTACGACGACCCGTTCGATCTCTTGGAGACGGGCTCGGCAGCGTTCTTCAAGAGCGCATCGACCCCGATTCCGGAGGGGGTCTCGATTGATGAATGGGTCGACGAACACGTCTCGGGTTGTGGTGGGCCTCGCAGCCAGCAAGCGGAGATCACCATCGATGGACAGTCGGGCAGGATCGCGGAGTGTCCGAGGACGACGCTGGCAGGCGTGAACAGGATCGAGGCAACCGTCGTTGCCGGCGGTCGGCTCTATCTCTTCATCCTTCTGAGGGACAGCAGTGACTACAGAGAGGTCTTCGACTACTTCGCCTCCACGATCGACCTGCGTCCGGAGACCGCAGCCGAGGCCGGATCGTGACCAGATCGTGACTGACGCCAGCTTGCGGCGAACGTGAGCAGTCCTCGCTGAAAGGAAAAGCGCCGAATACCGGGGCTTTTCTCTTGTGGGCGGTGAGGGACTCGAACCCCCGGCCACCTGCGTGTAAAGCACTCGCCGCGAACTGTCAGGAGCCGTCAGCAGGTGTCTAACCCCCCATGGTTCCTGGATTCGTGGAGCTGCGCCCGGTCAGTAGCGGTCAGCAGTAATCAGGCTTTGCTGACTAATTGCTGACTGAGTTATGGCGGACTTCAGGCGAACGGCCCGCTGGAGCGGACCGTCGCCTTGATCTGGTGCCGACTGTCGGCTTATGGGCCGCTGACGTAGCAGAGGCAATACTCGTCGACGTCCCCGTTCTCGAGAAAGGTCAGTCTGTCGACCATGAAGTTGTGGCCGTCGACGAAGGATCGATAAACGCCCGTGCCCTCGATGAAATCGAGGTCCCAGGTCGTAATCCAGACGCCGTCGTCGTCGGGCTCGCCCGCGCCGCCCCCTGTGAACTGCATCGCAAATG
>DASTWH010000182.1:0-2300 GCA_035758735.1 Gaiellaceae bacterium | reverse complement strand
GAAGAAGAGGGTCGCCGAGGCGGGTTCGCCCGAACTCGTGGCGCACCCCGAAGCCGCCTAGCACGACCTCGGCTGGGGTCGGGGCGTCGACCCCGACCCCAGCCATCCACCTTGGTACCGTCGCGCTCGTGACCGACGAGCACCGCCCGCGCTACGAGCCTTCCGACGCGCTCGTCGCGCCGCGTTACACGGGCGTCCGCACGTTCGGCCGGTGCCCGCTCGCCGAAGACCCGGAGGACGTGGACGTTGCGGTGCTCGGCATCCCCTTCGACACGGGCACGACCAATCGCCCAGGTGCGCGCTTCGGCCCCGAGGCGATCCGGTCGGCCTCCATCGCCCTCCGCCCGTACAACGCCGCACAGCAGGCGCAGGTGTTCGGACTCCTCTCGGTGGCCGACCTCGGCGACGTGGCGGTGACACCCGGGAACGCCGAGCGCACCGTGTCCCAGATTGCCGAGCGCCTCGAGCCGATCGTCCGGTCGGGAACCCGGACGCTCTGCCTCGGCGGCGACCACACCGTCGTCCTCGGCGAGCTCCGCGCACATGCGGCTGTGCACGGTCCCCTCGGGCTCGTGCTCCTCGACGCCCATGCAGACGTGTGGGACACGTACGTGGGCGAGCGCCTGTACCACGGGTCGCCGTTTCGACGCGCGCTGGAGGAGGGTTTGCTCGATCCGGGTCGGTCGCTCCTGGCCGGGATGCGGGGCTCGCTCTACGGGCCGGAGGACGCGGCCATGCCGCAGGAGCTGGGCTTCGAGGTCATCGAGTGCGACGAGCTCGTCGAGCTGTCTCCCGGGGCGTACGCGGAGCGCGTGCGCCGGCGCGTGGGGGACGGGCCGCTGTTCCTCTCCTTCGACATCGACGTCCTCGACCCGGCGTACGCCCCCGGAACGGGCACGCCCGAGGTCGGTGGTCTCACGACGCGCGAAGCGTTTGCGTATGTGCGCTCGCTCCGTGGGCTCGGGTTCTCGGGCTACGACGTCGTCGAGGTGAGCGCGCCCTTCGACGGTCGCGGATCGCCGACCGCAATCGCCGCCGCCAACGTGGCGTACGAGCTGCTCACGCTCGACGTCCTCGCTCGATGAGCCGCCGGACGCGGCAGGTCGGGACCCTCGTCCTGACCGCCGCCGCGATCGCCTACCTCGTCTGGAAGGTCGATCTCGGGACGACACTCGACGTCCTCGCAGACACGAATCTCGCGTGGTTCGCGCTCGCCGTCGGGATCATGGTCGGCACGGTGCCCGTGCTGGCGCTGCGCTGGGGCTGGCTCCTCGCATCCCATGCGATCCACGAGCGCGTCGCCTGGCTGACGCGTGCGTACTTCGTCGCGTACACGGCGGGCCAGGTCCTTCCGACCTCGCTGGGTGGCGACGCGGTGCGCGTCGTCGAGACGACGCGTCGGCACCCGGGCCGCGGGACGGTCGTGACGGGCACCGTGTTGCTCGAGCGCGGCCTCGGCGGCGCGGCGACACTGGCCCTGGGCGCCGTTGGCTTTCTGCTCTCGATCGGCGAGTACGACGTGAGCGCGTATCTGTGGCTCGAAGGCGTCTTCGTGTTCGGCACGCTCCTTCTCGGGTTCCTGTTCTTCGCGCGATCGGCCCGGCCGCTGCTGCGCCGCACGCAGCCGCTCTTCCGGCGCTTTCGGCTCGAGAAGCCGATCCGGCACCTCTACGAGGGAGTCCATCACTACCGGAGCCATCCGGGCCTGATCGGCAAGGCGCTCTCCGTGACGCTCGTGGTGCAGGCCGTGCGGATCCTCTCCATCTGGGCCTCCGCGAAGGCCGTCGGGATCGATCTCGATCCGCGCATCTACTACGTCTTCGGCCCGCTGCTCTTCCTCGTCATGCTCGTCCCGTTCACGCTCAACGGACTTGCGGTGCGGGAGGCGTTCTTCGTGAGCTTCCTCGGCAGCGTCGGCGTGAGTGCCGACCAGGCGTTCGCCGCCGGCTTCCTCTACTTCCTCCTGACGCTCCTGCTCGCGTTCCCGGGCGCCCTGATGATGCTGCGCGACGGGCTCCGGAGCGGGCCGCGCCCAGAGGTGGGGCATGGCTGAGTCGGTCCGTGTCGCCGCAGTCGTCGTGACGTACGACGCGCTGCCCTGGATCGAGAACTGCCTCGACTCGCTCGCCGGTGTCGAGACCGTCGTCGTCGACAACGGCTCCGGCGACGGCACGGTCCCCTTCGTGCGGGAGCGCTATCCCGACGTGCGGCTGGTCGAGTCCGAGAACCGGGGCCTCGGCGCCGGCTGGAACCTCGGGACGCGAGCGACGACGAGCACGTACGTCCTCCTTCTGAACGCC
>DASTWH010000177.1:0-4686 GCA_035758735.1 Gaiellaceae bacterium | reverse complement strand
GCTACGTCGCGGAAAGCGGTGACCTCGTCCTCGTCGACCGCAAGAAGGAGCTGATCATCCGAGGCGGCTACAACGTCTACCCACGCGAGATCGAGGAGGTGCTGTACGCGCACCCTGGTGTCCTCGAGGCAGCAGCCGTGGGGGTCCGGCACGAGTCGCTCGGAGAGGAGGTCGCCGCGATCGTCGTCCCGCGGCCCGGCACCGAGCTCGACCCGGACGAGGTGAAGGCATGGGCGAAGGAACGCCTGGCCGCATACAAGTACCCCCGCCACATCGTCTTCGTCGCGGAGCTCCCGAAGAGCCCGACGGGAAAGATCCTGAAACGGAGCATCGACCTTCGCGCGCTTCGCACCGAACCGGGGCCTCCAGCCGACCCGGAGCGCTTCGCGCGATCTGACAGGATGGACCGATGAGCGGGGCCGTTCGGGTCGAGGATGCGGCGCCTCGCACGGAGCCCGGGGTCTCGTACGCCATCGCCCGCCTGCATCAGCGCCTGTTCGCCGGCATCACCGAGCGTGTGGCGGCGTCCGGGCTCACGACGCTCCAGTTCACGACGCTGAGCGTGCTCAGCCGGCACGGTGCGCCGCTCTCGACGTCGCAGCTCGCGCGACGCGCGTTCATGACGCCACAGTCGATGAGCGAAGTCATCCACGCGCTCGAGCGCAAGCGCCTCATCAAGCGCAACCCGCACCCGAATCACCGCAGAACGCTGCCCGCGGCGCTCACGGCGAAGGGCCGTCGGGTGCTCGCCGAATGCGACACGGCCGTCGCGGAGTTCGAGGACGCCATGCTCGAGGGGTTCTCGGAGAAGGACCGCGCCGCGCTCCTCGACATGGTCAAGGCCGCGGTTCGCAACCTCGGCGGTGGGTTTCCCGAGTGACTGGAAGGCGTCGCTTGTTTCAGGTAACCTGAATCTCGTGGCGGCGGCGTCCCCTCCGCTCGCATCCGAGCCGGCACAGGACCTCGCGTGCGAGCTCTCCGGCGTCACGAAGGCGTTCGGGGCGGTCAGGGCGGTCGACGACGTCTCGCTCGACGTGGCGGCCGGCTCGCTGACGTGCCTGATCGGCCCCAACGGCGCGGGAAAGTCGACCCTCCTCGGGTGCATCTCGGGCTTCCACGTCCCGGACAGCGGCACCGTGCGGGTCGACGGCCGGGACGTGACCCGCTGGCCGCCGCATCGCCGCGCGCGGCATGGCCTGGCCACGGTCTTCCAGACGACCCGGCCGCTCGCCGCGCTCGACGTGCTCGACAACGCAGCAGTCGGGGCGCACGTCGGCTCTCGCACGGGCGTCGTCGAGAGCATGTTCCGGCCGCCCTGGCAGTTGAGCGAGCAACGGCGAGTGCGGGCGGAGGCGCGCGAGGCCCTTGCGATCGTCGGCCTGGACGAGCGCGCGGCCGACCCGGCCGCCGTGCTCCCGCTCGGACAGCTCCGGCTCCTCGCGATCGCGCGTGCGCTCGCGCAGCGTCCGTCCGTGCTGCTCCTGGACGAGCCGGCCGCAGGCTTGCGTGCGGGCGAGAAGGCGCACCTCGTCGACGCCCTGCGGACGCTCTCGGGCCGCGGGCTCACGATGGTGCTCGTCGAGCACGACATGCAGTTCGTCGGCGCGCTCGCGGAGCGCGTCGTCGTGCTGGACCGGGGGCGGGTCATCGCCGACGGCACGCCGGCCGACGTCCGTACCGACCCGCAGGTCGTCGCCGCCTACCTCGGCTCCACGACGCTGTGAGCAGCGCGGGCCTCCGGCTTGCGTTCGAGGCTGGCGCTTGAGCGCGCTCGTCGAGGTAGACGGCCTCGTGGTGCGCTACGGCCCGGCCGTGGCGCTCGACGGCGTCTCGCTGACTCTCGGAGAGGGTGAGCGCGTCGCCCTGATCGGAGCGAACGGCGCGGGGAAGTCGTCACTCCTGAACGCCGTCTGCGGGGTGGTACGGCCGGCCGGAGGAACGGTGCGGGTCGCGGGGGACGACGTCACCGGAAAGACGCCGAACCACGTCGTCCGCCGCGGGCTCACGCAGGTTCCCGAGGGCCGCCAGGTGTTCCCCAGCCTCCCGGTCGAGGCGAATCTGCTCCTCGGGGCATTCGGCCGCTCGTTCCGGCTCGAGATCGCGACGTCCACGATCCGCTACCTCCGTCGCCGCGCGGCGGCGCGCGAGCGTCTCGATCGCATCTACACCCTGCTGCCCAAGCTGCACGAGCTTCGCGATCGGCCTGCCGGCCGAACGTCGGGCGGCGAGCAGCAGATGGTCGCGATCGGGCGTGCGCTGATGGCCGAGCCGCGGGCGCTCGCGATCGACGAGCTCTCGCTCGGCCTCGCGCCGATGATCGTGGAACAGCTCGTCGAGTTCCTGCACCGCCTCAACGAGGAGGAGCGCGTCGCGATCCTCCTCGTGGAGCAGAACGCGCTGCTCGCCTTCGACCTCTGCCAGCGCGCCTACGTCCTGGAAACCGGACGCGTCGTGCTCGACGGGGAGAGCAGGCAGATCCGCGACCGTCCCGAGGTTCACGGCGCGTACCTCGGAGGCGAGCACGCATGACCGAGTTCCTGCAGCTCGTCGTCGTCGGGCTCTCGACGGGGTCGGCCTTCGGGCTCGTCGGGATGAGCCTCGTGCTGGTCTACCGGACGACGGGGATCGTGAACTTCGCCCAGGGCGTCTTCGCCGTCGTCGGGGGGCTGTTCACCTTCCAGCTCTCCGACGACATGCCGCTCGCCCTCGCGACACTCGTGTCCGTCCTGCTCGCCGCGTTCCTCTCGTCGATCCTTGCGGTCGTCGCCGTCGGCTTTCGCGACCGGACGACGGGTCTCGCGAGCACGATCATCACCCTTGGTGCCGCCTTCATGGCCCAGGCACTGCTCCTGCTCGAGTTCGGTGACATCCCGCGCAGCTATCCCGGCATCTCCGACCGGGCATGGAGCATCGGCGGCGTCCTCGTCCAGCCGCAGTACGTGCTCATCGCAGGAGTCGCGCTCCTCGGCGCCGTCGCGCTGACGCTCTTCCTTCGCCGGACGATCGTCGGACAGGCGCTCGTGGCATGCTCCGACTCGCGCCGCGCCGCCGAGCTCGTCGGGCTCAACATCCGTTCGCTCGCGGTGGTCGCGTTCGCCGGCGCCGGTGCGCTGTGCGCGCTCGGCGGCGCGCTGCTCGCCCCGAGCAACCCGATGACCTACAGCTCGGATGTCGCGATCACCGTCAACGGCTTCGCCGCCGCCGTCTTCGGCGGCCTCGGCTCGATCCGCCTCGCGCTGCTCGGCGGCTACGCGCTCGGGGTCCTCGAGCAGCTCGTGGTCGGCTACGTCGACCCGCAGTACAGCTTGATCATCGCCCTGATCGTCATGCTCGTCCTCATCGGCTGGCGCTCACGCGCGGAGGTCGCAAGCGCCTCACACGAGGCGCACGCGGCGATCCAGCGCGCGCGCGTCCCCTGGCCGGCACCGGTGCGGATCGGGCTGATCCTCGCAGGCGCCGCCTTCGCCTGTTGGCTCCCCTACCAGCTGTCGACCTTCGACGTCGCGCTGTACGACCGTATGGGCCTGTACGCGCTCGTGACGATCGGCCTCACCCTCCTCATGGGCTACGCCGGCCAGATCTCGCTCGGTCAGGGGGCGTTCTTCCTCATCGGCGCGTACACGTCGGCGATCCTCACCGTCGGACTCGACCCAGACACGCGCCTCGTCGACCCGTCCGCCGGCATCTCGCCCGTGCTCGCCGTGCTCGCCGCGCCCGTCGTCGCTGCCGCCCTCGCGGCAGCGATCGGCGTTCCGCTTCTCCGCCTTCACGGCCACTACCTCGCGTTCGCGACGCTCGCGCTGCATCTCATCGCGTTCTCGGTTCTCTCGGCGTGGGACCGGTTCACGGGCGGCCAGTACGGAATCTCGGTGACGAAGCCGCTCACCGTGTTCGGTCACGACCTCCGCGGACCGCTGCACGCAGCCGTCGTCTGGGCAGTCGTCGCGATCGCACTGCTCCTGGCGGCGAACCTCGTCCACTCGCGCGTCGGGCGCGCCTTGCAGGCGATCGCGACCGACGAGACGTCGGCGGCCGCATCGGGCATCCCGGTCGCCAGCTACAAGCTCAGGCTGTTCGTCGTCGCGGCCGCTCTCGCCGGGCTCGGCGGAGGGCTGTTCACGTTCTCCTTCCTCATCGTCTCCCCCGAGGCGTTCCCCATCGTTCTCAGCATCGAGTTCGTCGTCATGGTCGCCGTCGGCGGTCTCGGCAACATCTACGGCGCGGTGGCGGGCACGGTCGCCATCCTCTACCTCGAGCAGAAGCTCCGCGATCTCGGAACGCGGCCGGACCTGTTCGGCTGGGACCTTCCCGACGCGGCTCCGACCGTGTTCTCGTTCGGCGTCTTCGGGCTGATCCTGATGGCGATCATGCTCTTCTTCCCTCGCGGACTGCTCCCCGCGCTCGGCGACGCGACCGCGAGTCTCTGGTCGAAGGCGCAGAACCCGCGGCGTCCGGGCGCTACTCCGCCAGCCCCAGCAACCGGGCAGCGTTCTGCTTGAGGACGAGCGGCCGCACGTCCTCTCTGAAGTCGGCGCGGGCGAAGTCCTCGAGCCAGCGGTCGGGTGTGATCAGCGGGAAGTCCGATCCGAAGAGGACCCGGTCGCGCAACAGCGTGTTGGCGTACTGGATCAGCTGCGGCGGGAAGTACTTCGGCGACCAGCCGGAGAGGTCGATGTAGACCTGCTG
>DASTWH010000118.1:0-4249 GCA_035758735.1 Gaiellaceae bacterium | reverse complement strand
GCGCGCCGGCGAGGCAGCGTCGGTGCGCGCGCGTCGGCACACGACGCGCGTCCGGCGATCTTGGACACGGCACGCCTACTGGCGTCCAAGGGACTGGGAGAAGGCCTTGCCCGGCCGCGCCCGCTCCCGGCCTCGTTCGTGCGAAGACTCGTGCGGCGCGCACTGTGGCCGTATCTGGAGGATCAACGACGCTTCGAATTCGCAGTCCTGGACGCACTGACCGCGCTCCACCGGTCGGTGGAGGCGCTGGAACAACGAGTCCTCGAGCGCGATGCTCTCGAGAAGCAGGGGGAGACGTGACGAGCGTCACCGGGTTCGGCTCCGCGGTACGTCGCATGTTCAAGTTCGTGCAATCGACCCGTGCCGGTAAAGCTGTTTCGCATGTGTTCTGTCGTCGAGATCCGCCGTCCTTCTGGACGATGTCGCCGACGGACGCCACGCGTATCGCGTACCAAGTCGTTCTCGATCGGGAGCCAGATGCGTCGGGTCGTGCGACGTTCGAGCCACTGCTGGCGGGTGAGCTGAGCCAGCGTCAACTCGTTGACTCCCTCCTGGCGTCTCCGGAGTTCGCGCTCCGCTGGTCTCGCCAGCAGACGGTGTGGGAGGCATCGGCAGGAGACGAGCCGACGACGGTCGCACTCGAGGACGGCGTGGCGCTCTACGTGGATCCGGGCGATCTTCTCATCTCACACGTCATACGCGACACAGGGCTGTGGGAGCCGCACATCACCGCTCTCGTACGGAGAATCCTGACTCCAGGCTCGTTGTTCCTCGATGTGGGTGCGAACATCGGCTACTTCACGATGCTGGCGGGAAAGCTCGTCGGACCCAACGGGAGGGTCGTCGCGTTCGAGCCCGCGCCTCGCAACGTCCAACTCTTGCTGGCAAGCGTCGTGACGAACGGCTTCTCGCACGTCGAGGTGTGGCCCGTTGCGCTCAGCGACCGACCGGGGATCGTCGGTCTGCGCACCGAGACCTGGAACACGAACTCCACGGTTGCGCCGATGGAGGCCTCCGTCGTCGGCGAGACCACGCTTGCCGTTGCCGTGCCGGGAGACCACGTCCTCGGGTCGGTCGACCACGACGGAACATGCATCGTCAAGCTCGACGTCGAGGGCCATGAGCACGCTGTCCTACTCGGTCTCGAGCGCTTCCTCGACGCGCACAGACCGACGCTCGTCCTGGAGTTCAATCCGTCCCTGATCAACGCGACAGGAGGGAGCGCCGACGCGCAACTCGCATGGCTCTTCGAGCATTTTCCCCACATCGGCTGTGTCGCCCCTGGGGGTGCTGTCGAGCCTCTGAACTCGCCGGCGAGCGCGCTCGAGCGGTGGGGACGAAGCGCGGGGAGCGAGGATCGGGCGGTGCCGCACCTCGACCTCGTAGCGGCGCACACCAACGTCGGCATTGGGACACCGATACGCCGCAGCTGAGGGCCGAGAAGCGGCGGTTCCGCACTCAGCCCACGAGGAAGCTCCAGACGTCCGTCGCGTAGTTCTCCCAGTTGGAGCTCGGCCTCGCGGCCGCCTCACGCCGCAGGCGGTCGAGAAGCTGATCGTCCTCCAGCAGCCGCGACATTGCGCCAGCAAGCGAGTTGACGTCTCGAGGGTCGACGAGCAGGCAGCCGCCGCCGTCTGCAATCTCGGCCATGCTCCCGTACTCCGACGCGATGACGGGTGTGCCCATGGCGAGGGACTCGGCTACCGGTAGCCCGAAGCCTTCGAGGATGGAGGGAAAGACGCTGAATCTCGCGAGTGAGTACGCCGCCCAGAGCTCGTCCTCGCTGCATCGCTTTCGGACGCTGACGAGCCGTCCGGCAGCCGAGAGCGCGCTGACCAGCTCGTCGAACCTCTCACCCTTCCAGCCGCTCCCTCCGAGGAACAGCAGCTCGAACCTCGCGCCACTGCGCCAGAGCTGTTCGGCAGCCTCGAGCACTGCAACGTGGTTCTTGCGTGGCTCGTGCGAGCCCACGACGAGGATCATGGGATCGCTGCCTATGCCGAGCGTGCGCCGCGCCTCCTCGACCGTTCCCGGCTGCAATGACGGAACTTCGGCAGGGAGAGGATGTGCCGCGACCTCCGGTCCACGTAAGCCCTCCGATGCCACCATCTCGCGGAACCCCCGAAAACCGTCGGCAGACGCTCGGCTGATCGCCGACACACGATCGGCATGCTTCACGAGCGATAGGTACCGAGCGTAGTTCGCAGACATCCCGTCGGTGACGGTTTCCGCGGCGACGACCGGGATGAGGTCGAATCCGATGAGCGAGAGCGACTCGAGGACCGACGTCGAGGCGAGCACGCGGTAGGCCGAACAGCGTTCCGGCTCGGCGACCAGCTCGGGTAGGACGACCTGAGACCGCCAGGGTACGACCACGTCGCCCGTCGCCTCCTCGGGCAACCGAACCGTCATCTTGTCTCCCGAGCGTCCCAGGTGCTCGCGCCATTCCGTCATCCGGCGATACTCGGCCGACGAGAGTCGCTTCAACGCCCCTGCGGAGAAGTCGAAGTGGACGAGGTCGATGCGGTGGCCACTCTCCATCCACCGAGTCGCGGTCTCGCGAACCACACGTTGGACGCCGGTGTGGAGGTCATGTGAAACGGTGTGTGTGACGTCGACGACGACGCGTCCAGACCGGACGTCGAGCCGCGCCATGGTCGCCTTCCCGCGCTCGACACCGTGCCCGAAGCGGTCGAGGAGGTCCTGACGCACCCGAGCAGGGCCCTCCATTCGAAGCGTGCGCACAACGGTCTCGACACTCTGCTCTGCAGGAAAGCACCCATCCACGGCAACGAGTGACAGCCAAGCCTTGGCACGTTCGGGAGCGGTCGACGAGCCCAACGCCGCCTCGAGCCCGGCCATGGCCTCATCGGGGGCGAGCCCCTCGACGCCGGCACCGGGGAGCAACGTATCGACCGCCTGACCGATCCTGGCCGCGAACGCAAGGTCGAGGTTTCGCCTCCGTGCCGAGGACGTTCGCGCGTCGCGCACATCGCTGCTCGCCCGGCGTCGCTGACCGATGCGCAGCTGCGCGCGGCGCAGCGCCCGAAGCGGTCGAGTAATGCGCCATGAGACGGTCGAACGAATCGCCTGTAGCTCTTCTGTCAGTTCTGCATTTCGCCGTTCGAGTGCAGAACGCTCGCAGTCGACGGCGGGGGCAATCAACACGGCGCGTTCCGGTTCTTCGGCGCGTCTGCTCACCGAAGACATGCCGCTGTCGAGCTCCAGCCTCCGGCGACCCTCCAAGACGATGCGGCAGAACGCTGAGTCGTGGACATGAGCCGGGTACGACAACCCGGCTGCACGATCTCCGGCTTCGGCCGGATGGACGTAGAAGTCGACGAGGACTCGGTTCGGGTCGAAGCATTCACGTCCGTCGACCCGATGAGGATGACCGCGCAGTCGAAGAGATTCGGCACATTCGACCTGAACGGTGCCACCGGCGGGGGATCCACCCTTGAGAGGCTAACGACCGACCGCGACGCCTGGTTGCCTCAGGTCAGAGCGAAGCGCGCGGGCTCGTCGAGTGCGTCGACCGCCCCCGAGTACGTGTAGCTCCGCACCGTCAACGCCGCGAGCGAGGCGGGCGACGAGTACGTCGCCGTCGCGAGCACGCGCGGCTTCGTCGTCGAGAACCCTCCGCGGTGGAATCCGGCGGTGTTGCAGAAGAGGAGCGTGCCGGCGGGGCCGGTGAAGGTCTGCACCGCCGACGCGGGGATGCGTGCCTCGAGCTCCTCCTCGGACGGGTAGTTCTGGCCGAGCGGCTGCCAGCCCCACGCGTCCTCGTACGGGCCGCCCGGCTGGCTGCCGGCGACGAACTGGAACGGCCCCATGCTCTCGTCGACGTCGACGAGGTAGAGGAACACCTTGAGCAGGTGCTTGTCGTTGTAATCGCGGTGCCAGCGCTGCGAGGAGATGCGTTCGGCCGCCTCCGGCTGCGGGACGGAGTACCAGACGTCGACGTACTCGAGCTTCGACCACATCCCGACGTACGTGTTCGCGAGGTCGAGCAGGCGGCGCGACGAGACGATCTTGAACCACGGATCGTCGGGGCCGAGCTCGACGCCGTAGCTCTGGAGCCGCACGACGAACTCCTTGCCGGGACGCACGCGGACGTGCTCTCCGCCCGCTGCGAGGTCGGCCTCGGTGGCCGAGACGAACCGCTCGCGCTGCTCGACGATGCCCTGCCAGTCCTCCGGGGAGAACAGCTGGTCGAACGAGCGCACCGCGAACCCGTGCTGCTGGACCT
>DASTWH010000066.1:0-2338 GCA_035758735.1 Gaiellaceae bacterium | reverse complement strand
AGCACCCAAACGGTTCTACGGGCCATGGTCGGATCGTAGGCGGCTCAACTCCGATTCTCAGAGAGCTTCCTCGCTGATGACCCCTTGTAGTGAGCGTTCTGCAAGCGCTTTGCGGAGAGCACCCGCTCGCCTGAACGGGTGCCCTTTCTCCCGGCGTGGCCGTCGCACGCCGACCGGGCGCAGGCTCGCGAGGAGACTGCCGCTCCTCGTAGTGCTCGGGCCGCTCGACGGCCGCGCCGAAGATCATCGGCTGCTGTGGCAGGTGCTGAATCTCGCGAATCCTCTGTGGCTCAAGCACGTCCGTCCGCGACTCCTGCTGTCGACGGCTTCTAGCCGCCTTGAGCGCAGCCGCACGAGTTTTCGCGTGCCCGGTGGACATGGGAGCAGCCCGGCGGTGGTTGGTCACGACGTAGCTGCTCGGCTGGACTCCGCCTCGCGGTAGATCTCGTAGGCGAGCGTGCCCTCGACAAACGGCATCGCAGCGGCGACGCGTGCGTAATCGGGGTCGACTGCGTCGCCCGCTTCCTCCTGCTCGTAGGCGTTGAGATCCGGATACAGGAAGACGAGCCGGACAGCGTTCATCTCGCCGGAGAGCGCGTACAGCACCCTGCATGGTGCGTGCCCGCGCCCGGCGCGAAAGTCGCGCCAGCGCTCAGCCGCGTCGAGGAACTCTGCGAACCGTCCGAGTTGCACACGACCGGTCACGTGAACTTCGACTGACATCAGCGTCTTGCCTCGTTTTCTGATCGGCTTGAGGCGGGAGCCGAATCGGCGATCGCCACGGCAACATCAAGCGTCGAAAGCACTCCGACTGGACGGGTCGCTTCTGCGACAACGAGGTGCGTGACGCCATGACGCGTCATCAACTCCGCGGCATCAGTCAGGCGGGCCTGTGGGCTGATGAGGACAGCGGGCGTACTTGTGCTTCCCGCTGCACACTGATCTTCGACGCTTCGCACGGATGCAGCGGCCATGAGGTCAAGGTCTGTGATGGTTCCCCACAGCGAGCCGACCTCGATCGGCGCTGTCGCGACTACGACGCAGTGCAGCCGACGGTCCGCCATGAGCTTCGCGACCTTCGTCAGTGGTTCGGTCGGCGAGACGGTGACGACTCCCGAATGCATCGCTTTCGACACCTTCATCCTCGTCCATGGTTGAGACGCGATCGTTGCCATGCAGAGACCATCCCGTGAACGGAGGTGCGCTTCGTCACGTCTTTGCCCTCGCGTTCGTGCGGAGAAGTACGCGCCAGCAACGCAGCATCGGGAGAAGCTCCGTAGTTCCTCGGGACCGGCGGAGATCGGGTGCGGCACGGTGATCGTGTCGGTGCTACTTGCCATGGTCATCTCCTCTAACGTCGAGTGCCGTCATGCGTTGACGGTTGCGCGTCCCCCAGTAGCGCTGCGTCGAGGAAGCCGACGACGCGCTGCTCGTATTCGCGCGGGCGCGCCGCGAGGCCGCCGACGTGGCCGGCCTCGGCGATCTTCCACACAGTCCTGGGCGCGCCGGCGGCTTCGTAGTAGTGGGGGGTCGTCAGCTCTTCGCCGCCGCCTCCGCGGCCCCGCGTAGACGAGCAGCAGCGGTCGCGGTGCGATCCGCGGAACCAGGTCGCTGAGTGACGGCGGAGGTGTCGCTCCGCTCATGACGGCGACAGCAGCCGTCTGCACAGCGACCTCGGGGAGCGAAAACCAACCACGCCGGCCGCGCAGGAGGTGCTCGCGGACCGAGCGCACCCCTGCCCCCTCCGAGACGACAGCACGGATGCCGCTGTTCGACGCGGCGGCTTCGAGCATGACCTCTCCGCCGACCGAGAACCCAATGCCGCCGATGCGCCCGTTCGTCACGTCAGCCCGCTGCTCGAGCCAAGCGACCGCAGCGTCGACATCCTTCGCGCCCTTCCAGCCGAAGACGTTCGGGTTGCCGTCGCTTCCGTCATAGCCGCGTGCGTCGACGAGCAGGACTCCGTAGCCATGGCGGAGGAGCATGCGCGCCTGCGGGAGCCTGCCCTGACGGGTCGGGTATGAGATGACAGCGGCGCCGTTACGCGAAGGCACGTACCAGGCGGCGAGGCTGAGGCCGTCGTCCGTCCGAAGGGTCACTTCTTCGTACGGTCGCCCGAGATGAGCGGGGTCGACGGCGGCGCGGGGGCTGTGGATCTTCCTCGTGGACATGAGGGTTGCCGCGGATGCGATGGCCTGCTGGCGATGGCAGCGTGCGGCTCGGAAAGGAGAGACGAGATGCCGATTGCGAGTGCCCCAGAGCTCCCTTCGTGCACGGCGGTGTTACGTCATGCCTTCGAGGCTAGGAAGCTGGTCATGTACTCCGTGGCCATCCCGTC
>DASTWH010000036.1:0-4065 GCA_035758735.1 Gaiellaceae bacterium | reverse complement strand
GTAGATCGTCGTCACGCCGAGGTCGCGCTGGATGCGGGCGATCTCGGCGCGCATCTCGACGCGGAGCGTCGCGTCGAGGTTCGAGAGCGGCTCGTCCATCAGGCACGCCTGCGGGTTGCGGACGATCGCGCGTCCCATCGCCACGCGCTGCCGCTGCCCGCCGGACAGCGTCCGCGGCTTCTTGTGGAGCGAGTCGGAGAGCCCGAGGATCCGGGCGGCGTCACGCACGCGCCGGTCGATCTCGTCCGTCGGGAGGCCCGTCATCTTGAGCGCGAAGCCCATGTTCTTCGCGGCGTTCATGTGCGGGTAGAGCGCGTAGTTCTGGAACACCATCGCGATGTCCCGGTCCTTGGGCGGCACGTCGTTGACCACCTGCCCGTCGATCTGGACGGTCCCGGAGGTGATCGTCTCGAGCCCCGCGATCATGCGGAGCGCGGTGGTCTTGCCGCAGCCCGACGGCCCGACGAAGACCACGAACTCGCCCGCGGCGACGTCCAGCTCGAGGTCGCTGACGGCCTTCGTGCCGTCGGGATAGACCTTCGTCAGGCTCTCTAGGGTGATCCCGGCCAAATAATCCCGCCTCCGGGGCCGCAATCTACTAGCATCGCCACGTTTCCGATGGAGGCCGAAGCCGCCCGGTTGAAGCCCACTGGCGGTCGCTGGCGCAACGCGCTCGAGAGCCGTCGCGTCCTGGCGCCGCTGCTGATCGCGCCCGCCGTCGTCTTCATGGCGCTCGTCGTCGGCGTCCCGTTCGTCTGGGCGATCTACCTCAGCTTCACCGACGCGATCGGGGGCTCGCTGAGCGGGAACTGGGTCGGCTTCGACAACTTCACCGACGCCTGGGCGGACGACAACTTCCGCCGTGCGCTCCGCAACACGCTGATCTTCACGCTGGGCTCCCAGGCGATCGTCCTCGTCGGCGCCGCCGTCCTCTCCGCGTACCTCGTCCGCGACTTCCGCGGCAAGTGGATCGTCCGCTTCCTCGTGATCCTCCCGTGGGCGGCGCCCGTCGTCCTCTCGACGATCACGTGGCTCTGGCTGCTCGACTCCCTCTACAGCGTCGTCAACTGGACGCTCGCCCGGCTGCACCTGGACAACGCGATCGTCTGGCTGCTCGACGCCGTCCATCTGGAGAACGGAGCGCAGGTGCCGCTCCAGTGGCTCGGGCGGCCGAACCTCGCGCTCCTCGCGATCACGCTCGTCCACGCCTGGCGGATCCTCCCGTTCGCGGTCGTCATCTTCATCGCGGGGCGCGCGTCGATCCCGAACGAGGTCGAGGACGCGTCGCGGATCGACGGCGCCACCGGGCTCAAGAAGCTCTGGTACGTCGACGTCCCGCTTCAGCTCCCGATCGCGCTCGTCGCCGTGCTCTTCGGGATCGTCTTCACGGCGGTCGACTTCGCGGTCGTCTACATCCTCACCCGGGGCGGCCCCTTCAACTCGACGCAGGTGCTGCCGACGTGGGCCTACTTCACCGGGATCGACGCCGGCTCGCTCGGCCAGGGCGCGGCCATCTCGCTCTTCCTCTTTCCCCTGCTCGTCCTCGTCACCATCCTGATGCTCTTCTTCGCGCGGCGGGCGCAGGTGAGCTGATGAACCGGCGCCAGAAGGTCGTCACCTACCTCGTCGTGATCCCGTTCGCGGTCGTCCTCGCGTTCCCGTTCCTCTTCGCGCTCGTGACGATGTTCAAGACGAACCTCGACCTCGCGAACGTCGAGCACTCGCCGTACGTCTACAACGACCTCTCGGGGAACTTCCACTGGGACTTCTGGCGCTACGCCACGATCGAGCACGTCCGGTTCCTCTTCCAGGACACGAACTACCCGACCTGGCTCCTGAACACGCTGATCGTGGGGTCGGCGGTCGTCGGCATCACGCTCCTCCTCTCGCTGCCCGCCGGGTACGCGCTCGCCCGCCTCGCCGGTGGGTGGGGCCAGGGCATGGGCGTCGGGATCTTCCTCGTCTACCTGGTCCCGCCGACGCTCCTCTTCCTGCCGCTCTCCCGGCTCGTCACCCAGCTCGGCCTCAAGGACTCGCTCTGGGCCCTGATCCTCGTCTACCCCTCGTTCACCATCCCGTTCGCGACGTGGCTCCTCATGGGCTTCTTCAAGACCATTCCGCAGGAGCTCGAGGAGGCCGCGCTGATGGACGGCGCGTCGCGCCTCAAGGCCTTCTTCCTGATCATCCTCCCCATCTCGCTGCCGGGGATCCTGACCGTCGTGATCTTCGCCTTCTCGCTCTGCGTGAACGAGTTCATCTACGCGTTCACGTTCATCTCCAGCTCCGAGCAGCGCACCGTCTCCGCCGGCATCCCCAACGACCTGATCCGCGGCGACGTCTTCTTCTGGCAGTCGCTGATGGCGGCGACGCTGATCCCCGCGATCCCGATCGCGCTGCTCTACAACGCCTTCCTCGACCGGTTCATCAAAGGGTTTACAGGCGGGGCATTCCGCTAGACAATCGAGGCTCGAAAGGAGGTACGCGTGGCAGACGTAGCCGACGACGTGGCAGGTGCCGGCCCGGCACTGACCCGAGGCGACCTGCTGAAGCGAGGCACGGCGGCGACCTTCGCGATCGGGATGTTCGGAGGGCTCTCCGACCGCGCCCTGGGGGCCTACGGACCCCTCAAGTACGCCCACAAGCAGCTCTCGGGCGAGCTCAGGATCATGACCTGGGCGCACTTCGTCCCGGCCTACGACCGGTGGCTCGACGGGACGTACGTCAAGGCGTGGGGCGAGGCCAACGACGTCGAGGTCAAGGTCGACCACATCAACAACGCCCTGCTGAACAACACGGCGGCGTCGGAGGTGGCCGCCCAGAGCGGTCACGACCTCTTCTGGTTCATCTCGCCCCCCGCGGCGTTCCAGCGGCAGGCGATCCCCGTCACCGACCTCGTCCAGGAGGTCTCGAAGAAGCTCGGCCCGATGACGAGAGTCGCGCGCAAGAGCACGTACAACCCGCGGACGAAGCAGTTCTACGGGTTCCCGGAGACGTACGCGCCCGACCCGGTGCAGTACCGCCGCAGCCACCTGCAGGAGGCGGGCGTCAGCCTCAACACGTGGGAGGACCTGCGGAAGGGCGCCCCCAAGCTGAAGCAGACCGGCCATCCGGTCGGGCTCGGCATGTCGAACGAGATCGACTCGAACATGATGCTGACCTCGCTCCTCTACTGCTACGGCGGCTTCATCCAGAACGAGGAGAACCGCATCGTCATCGGCCAGGGAGCGAACCGCCGGGGCGCGATCCAGGCCCTCGAGGTGATGCGCGACATCTACCGGAACGGGATGTCCGACGAGGTCTTCGCCTGGACGGCCGCATCCAACAACCAGGCGTTCCTCGCCGGCCGGCTCTCGGTCGCGCTCAACGCGATCTCGATCGTGCGTTCGGCGGAGGACTCCGGCAACCAGGCGCTGTCCGACGACACCTGGCTCGCCTCGATCCCGCGCGGCCCGGCGATGCGCCTGGGCAACGAGCACGTGATGGGCGTCTACCTGATCTGGAAGTTCGCCAAGAACAAGGAGGCGGCCCAGAAGTACGTGGTCGACCAGCAGCTGGCCTACCGCGAGCACTTCACGCAGAGCAAGTACTACAACTTCCCGCCCTGGACCGGCGCCGTCAAGGGCGGCTTCAAGACGATCCGGTCGATCACCGCGCAGGACACGCACAAGCCGAAGGGCAAGTACACGGTCCTCACGACCATCGCCGAGAAGTACACGACGAACCCGGGGCACCCCGGGAACAGCACCCCGGTGATGGACGAGATCTACAACACGTTCCTGATCCCGCAGATGTTCGCCGAGGTCGCGCAGGGGAAGTCCTCTCCCGCCGACGCGGTGTCCGCGTTCGCGCGCAAGGCGCAGGGGATCTACGCGAAGTGGAGGGCCCAGAAGCTCGTGTAGGCCGACCTCCGCTCGCGACGCTCGAGGGCCTCGGCGACGAGGCCCTCGGCGCGCCTAGCGCACGACGCGGTACTCGACGAACGTCGCGTACGGCGACTGCCGGACGCCGATGTGCTCGAGCTCGAGCGACCGCTCGAAGCCGTCGAAGAGTCGCTTGCCGCCGCCG
>DASTWH010000019.1:0-4916 GCA_035758735.1 Gaiellaceae bacterium | reverse complement strand
CGCCTCGTCGGCGTTCTCGGCGGGGACCATGATGACCTCGACGCCGGCGCGCCGGGCCGCCAGCACCGCGGGCAGGATCCCCGCCACGGGCCGCACGCGCCCGTCGAGTCCGAGCTCGGACGCCCGGCGTTCGAGCTCCTCGCGCTCCGGGCCGTCGCCTGCGACTACGAGTGAGACGCCGGCGACACCGGTCAGCGCCTCGAGCAGCACACCGACGGCCTTCTGCGGGCCGAGCCGTCCGGCGAAGACGAGCACGTTCCCGTCCAGCTCGAGCTCGCGCCGCAGCTCGTCGCGCGGCGCCATCTGCGGTAGGTCCGGAGGAGGGTTCGGCAGGACCGACACGCGCTCCGGGTCGAGCCCCCAGCCGAGCGCGACCCGGCGCAGGTAGGCGCTCGGGCAGAAGACGTGGCGCGCGCGCTTCAAGGCGGCCGTGCGCGTCGCGCGCAGCAACCGCGTCCGCACACCGCCCGTCGCCTGGAACTCGTCGAGTGTCCCGGAATACCTGCCGCTGCGCGTCGCGCGCTCGAACGCCTCGTCGGAGACGAGCTTCACGACGAGCGGTCGCCCCGCGGCGCGCGCGCCCAGGGCGGCGCGGCGGATCATGCTCGTCGCGTAGACGACGTCGGCCCCGCGTGCCGCGCCCCGGACCAGCGCAGCCGCACCCACGTGCCGAAACGCCGAGCGTCGCTCGGCCCACCGGACGGGATACCGGCTCCGTGCCGGCTCCGAGTCCGCCGTCGTCACGACCTCGACCCCGTGGCCACGGTCCGCGAGGAAGTCGGCGAGCGCCGGAGCGTGGCTCGCGGGCCCGCCGGGGTCGGGCGGCCAGATCCCGGAGACGATGACGACCCTCACGGCTGCAGCGACACCTCGCCGGCCGCCACCTCGTCGTGCAATCGGAGCACGACGACGAGCCAGGCGAGCGCGAACACGAGCGTCGACAGGAGGACCGCGACGGCTGCCCCCGTCGCTCCCCACTCGGCCCCGAGCACCGCGACGAGCGGGATCGCGACGAGCGTCTCGAGCCCGTGCGTCACGATCCGCAGGCGCGGGCGCCCGATCGTCACCGGCAGCGTCTTCGTCCAGCCCATGAGGAACTGGACCGCGGCCGCGATCAGCACGACGCGCGCCGCGGCCACCGCGTCGTCGTACTCCGAGCCGAACACGACACGAACGAGCCACGGCATGGCGACGAAGAACACCGGGACGGCGACGAGCATGATCGCCCCGGCCCACTTCGAGTACGCGCGAATGCCTGCCAGGATCCGCGTCCGCTCACCCCGCTCCCAGTCGCGCGTCTGCTCGGTCATGAGCATGAGGCGGGCAGGCGAGCTGGCGGCGGCGAGACCGGTCTGTGGCGTCTGGGCGATGCGGAAGAACGCAACCTGCGTCGTCCCGGACACGACGCCGAGGATCACCGGTAGGAGCGTGGTCCTGAGCGAGATGACGCCGGTGGCGAGGCTCGACTGCGCGACGAACGAGCGGATCTCGGGGACGTCGGCGCCGAGCTCCGCCGGTGCGGCCGCCGGGAACCGGCGCAGCGCCGACACTCCGATCACGGTGACGACGACCGTCGAGATGGCCTGTGCAACGACGATCGCGAAAAGCGCGGCCGTCACGCCGTGCGGCGCCGCGATGACGATCGCGAGGAGTCGCAGCGCGGCAGACCCGGCCTGGTAGACCGCGCGCAGGTCGTAGCGGCTGTGCAGGAGCAACGCGGTGGAGCCCACGTTCTCCGAGGACTGAACGAGCGGCAGCAGGGCGGCGGCCAAGAGCGCGTTCTCGAGCCCGATGTTGTCGAAGAGCTCGTCGGCGAACGGCGCGAGGGCGAAGATGAGGACCGTCGCGAGGGCGCCGCCCACCACCTTGATGAGGAGGGCCTGGCGGAAGAGGCGCCGCAGCCGTCCCCAGTCCTCGCCGGCGACGTACCTGAAGCCGAACTTCGTGAGCGACTCCTCCACCGTGAGATCGAGCAGCGTCTGGAAGAAGCCGACGAACGCGAGGGCCGTGGCATAGACGCCGAAGTCGTGGAGCCCGAGCACACGGGCCGCGACGATCGTCCCGAGGATGCCGCACGCGACGGCGGCGTAAATCCATGCAGCCGTCGCCGACCGCCGCCGGTTGACGCGGGAGGACATCCGCGTGAGTGTAGGGAGGGCGCCGCTCGGACCGATCCGAACGGGGCCGTCCCTATAGTGGCGCGGTGGCGACCGAGGCGTTCCCCAACACGCGGGCGTCTTCCGGCCTTCGCACGCTCGTGGACCGCGACGCCGTCGGTGCGCTGATCCTCGCAGCCGCGATTCCGTTCCTCTTCTTCCACGAGCGCTACCAGCCCGAGGCGAGCGTCGGTGTCGGCGCGACGACGATCGACGCCCGCCTCTCCGACGTCGCGGTGCTGGTGGTGCTGATCGCGGCCGTCGTCGCGGCGACGCGGCACGGCATCGCCCGCCTCGGGGCCGCCCGCTGGCTGTGGATCTGGGGAGCCGTGCTGTTCGCCTGGCTCGCGTTCCAGACGTTCCGTCCGGTCTCGCTCGACGACGCGCTCTTCGACGAGCACCTCGTCAGCTTCCTGAAGCTCGTCGAGTACGGCCTGCTCGCGCTTGCCGTCCCGCTCCTCGTGCGGCGAAGCGCCGATCTCACGATCCTGCTCGGAGGCCTGGTCCTCTGGGCAGGGGTTGCCGTGGCGGTGGCGCTCCTGCAGTTCTTCGGCGTCGACATCTTCGGGGCGTGGAACGCCGGCTGGCGGCAGCCCTCGTTCCTCGGCCACCACGACCTCGCCGCGCTCTCCGCAGTGGCCCTCGCACTTGCGACCGCCGGCATCGTGTCTCGAAGGCGAGAGCTTCCTGCGCACTCGCTGTTCTGGCTCGCGCTCGTCGCCGGCGTCCTGGGCCTCGTCGTCGCGGGATCCCTCGCCGCGGCCGGCGGGCTCGCGGTGGGAGTCGCCGTCCTCTGGCTCGCGGCGCGCGTCCGCTTCCGGCCGCGCGGGCGCCAGACACTGGCCCTCGTCGCGATCGTCGCGGTCGTCGCCGCCGGCGTGGTGGCCGTTCGAGGCGATGCGCTCGAGGACTTCCTGCGCTTCATCGGCGTCCGCGGCGACAACCCGCCGGTCGGCGTGGAGACCTACTCGCAGCGCACCGTCCTCGCGTACATCGGGCTTCGCATCGCACGGGACAACCCCGTCCTGGGGGTCGGCTGGCAACGCTCCTCCCGCCCGGAGGTCTTCGAGCCGTACGTCGACGACGCCCGCAGGCGCTTCCCTGACGTCGTCGACCTCGCGTTCCCGGCGGCAGGCCGCGAGTGGGGCGTTCAGAACCTGTACATCCAGGTGCTCGCGGACGCCGGCGTCATTGGACTTGTGCTCCTGCTGCTCGTAGGCGCCTCGGCGTTGACGCTGGCCTGGCGTGCGGCGGCCCGCGCGCCGACCCCCTGGGCTGTCGGTGCGGGACTCCTCGTCGTCTGCGCACTCCTGACGCTCGCAGGCGAATGGTCGTCGCTCGGGATCGTCGCGGGCATCCCGCTGCAAGCCGCGAGTTGCCTCCTGCTCGGACTCGCGGCCGCAGGCGCCGCCGCTCCGGCTGATGCCGATGGTTGATCCCCAGTTCGACCCGCCTCGCTCGCTACCCACCTATGCGGTGCGCAAGCCCCTTCTCGGCTTCCTCCGGGACCAGGCAGCCGCAGCTCATGCCGCATACGGCCCGTACCGGGTTCTCGACGTCGGCTGCGGGAGGAAGCAGTACAAGCCGTTGTTCGCTCCGTACGCAAGCTCGTACATCGGAGTCGACCACGTCGACAACCCGACGGCCGAATTGAAGGGGGCGATCGAGGAGCTGCCGATCGAAGACGGCAGCTTCGACGTCGTCATCTGCAGCCAGGTGCTGGAGCACTGCGACGATCCGGTCAAAGCCGTGTCGGAGCTACGACGTGTGACCTCCCCTGGAGGACGGGTCCTCGCCACGACGCACGGAGTCATGCCGTACCACCCCTCGCCGACCGACTACTGGCGCTGGACACACTCCGGCCTCGAGAAGCTCTTCGCCGAGAGTGCGGCCTGGGAGTCCGTTAGGGTGACGCCCTCGTCCGGCACGACTGCCTGCCTCGGGATGCTCATCTCGATCTACCTCGACCTCGCATTTCGCCGTATCCGGCTCGGCTTGGCCGCCAAGCCGGTCATAGCGATGATCAATACGGTGGCGATGGCGGTCGACGGGCGCTCGACGAGCCTCCGCGACCCCGGCCCGTCGGGTCTCTTCGCGAACTTCCACGTCGTCGCCGAGGCGCAGCGATGAAGGCCCTCGTGACGGGCGGCGGCGGCTTCATCGGGTCGAACGTCGTCCGGGCGCTCCTCGCGCGCGGCGACGACGTGCGCGTGCTCGACAACTTCTCGACCGGAAGCCGCGCGAACCTTGCAGGGCTCGAGCACGACGTCCAGCTCGTCGAGGGCGACCTCCGCTCGTACGAGCGCGTCCACGCGGCTGTCCGCGGCGCCGAAGTCGTGTTCCACCAGGGTGCGCTGCCGTCCGTGCCCCGCTCCGTCCAGGATCCGCTCACCACGACGGCGGTAAACATCGAGGGCACGCTGAACGTCCTCCTCGCGGCCCGCGACGAGGGCGTCCGACGCATCGTCAACGCGTCTTCCTCCTCCGTCTACGGGAACACCGGCACGCTCCCGCGGGTCGAGACGCAGGCGCCCGACCCGATCTCGCCGTATGCCGTTGCGAAGCTCGCGGCCGAGCGCTTCTGCACGAGCTTCAGCCGCGTGTACGGGATGGAGATCGTCTCGCTTCGCTACTTCAACGTCTTCGGGCCGCGGCAGGACCCGACCTCCCAGTACGCGGCGGTCGTGCCGCGGTTCATCCGCGCGATCGCCGAGGGGGAGCCCGTGACCATCTACGACGACGGCGACCAGTCCCGGGACT
>DASTWH010000010.1:0-3101 GCA_035758735.1 Gaiellaceae bacterium | reverse complement strand
GTAGCTCGATGGACTCGCCGGCAGCAACCCCCAGCGAGTCCGCCACGCGTTCGGGTAGCGCCAATCCACCCGCCAGGCGAAGTCCCGATGGGCCGAAATTGCGTGTGAACTCACCACCAAGCGCGGCAAGCTCGGGCGTCGCACCGACCATCTGGACAGAACGTCGGCCGTGAGGCCCGAACAGCATGACGTTCGAACGCAGGACGGGTACCGCGTGGATCACGCCGGGCACTCGCGCAGCTTCGGTGGCTAGCTGCTCGTCGAAGCCGCGATCGGAGCGTGCCGTGAGCTGAAGCGAGGCACGGCCCGCGACCCCGTCGACGATCTCCGCGGCAGAGCCGGTGATGCTGGTGCTCGAAACCAGAACGGCGTACACGAGCGCGACGCCGACCGCGATGCCAGAGCCAGCAAGAATCTCCTGCACCGGATGTTCACGGAGGCGGGCCGCGTAGAAGCCAAAGAGGGCACGGACCCTCAGACCGGAGACACGCATCGTCACCAGCTGGTGGGCAGGAATGATGCGACCTGATCCGCCTGCCCCAGCAAACTTCCGTCACGAAGGACGAACGCGCGGTCCACCCACTCGGCGGCCTGCGGATCGTGAGTCACGATCAGCGCTGGCATCTTGCGCTCGTGGGCAAAGTCCCGCAACAGCGCGAACACCTCTCGACCACGCTCGGCGTCGAGGTTGCCGGTCGGCTCGTCGGCGAACAACAGCTTCGGGTCGTTGGAGAGCGCACGAGCTATGGCGATCCGTTGACGCTCGCCGGCCGAGAGTTGGCTCGGAACCGCTCTAAGCCTGTGCCCGAGTCCGAGCTGGACTAGCCACGGCTCGACCCGTCGACGGGCCTCGGCAGGCGCCAGCCCGTCAAGGAGGAGTTTGATCGCGGCGTTGTCTCGCACCGAGGCCGAGTTGATGAGGTGCGAGCTTTGGAACACGAACCCCACATCGTGGAGTCGGTACCTGGCCGCAGCTGTCTCGTCTAGACGTGAGATCTCCCGACCATTGGCGACGACGCAGCCAGAGTCAGGAGCCAGCAGCGCAGCTGCGAGCATCAGCAGCGTCGTCTTGCCCGATCCGCTCGGCCCGCAGATGGCGACAACCTCGCCTTCGCCAACCGTCAGCGAAACACCGTCCACCGCACGGACGACATCGCTCTCCGTCTCGTAGTGCTTTACGAGATTGCGCAGTTCAAGCGTCACCGTTCAGACGCCTCGCCGCCTGCGAGTCGGGAGCCGGGAAACTCGATGACGGTGCCGGGCTGCTCGTTCGAGATGACCTTGCCGTCGCCGACCGACAGGATCCGCGGGGCGCCCGCCATCATCGTTATCTCCTCAGAGGCGACGAGCATGGCTAGCTGAAGTCGCCGCGAGAGATCGTGCAAAAGCTCTCGAATGGCGTCGCGCTCCTCCGGGCTATGGGTTATCGCAGGCTCGTCGACTAGCAGCAGACGCGGCTCGCGAACCAAGGCGCGGGCGAGCGCGACACGGGTGATTTCGCCGGCGCGCAGTTCCCACGGCGCCGTGCTGATGCAATCCCCAACACCGACCATCCTCAGGAAGTGGTGAGCGAGCTTCGAAGCCGTGTTGTGGCTGGCGCCCTGGAAGATCAGGGGAAGAGCGACCTGCTCGACGACCGTGCTGCTGCGATCAGCCAGGAGAGAGGCCGTATCGGTGGACGTTGCCGCGATGCCGATCTCGGTGCGCCGCAAGATCGAGCGCTCGCTCTCGGACATGCCGGCCAGGTCGCGGCCACCGAACCGAATGCGGCCGCCGTCAGGAGCCTCGATGCCTGCGGCGAGGCGAAGAAGCGTCGACTTGCCCGACCGCCGCTCACCCCACGCACCGACGAAGTCTCCCTCGTCGATCTCCAGATCGAAGGGCTCGAAGACGACACCGCTGCGCGGGTACGACTTCGCTACTCCCTCGAACGCCAGCAACGCCACCTATGCGTTCTCCGATGACTCGAAGGCCTCGATGCGACGGCGCATGGACTTGACCCAACTGATCTCCGCCCTGAGGTGTTGAAGCATCGAGTCCTGTACGCCATCGATTATCAAGCGCTCCCAGGGAGTCGTCGGTCCTAGCTGGAGCGCAGTCGTGCCCGCGATGATGTCCAGGCACTCACGCTCATACCCCTCCAATGCACTGAGCAGGAGCGGTGCGTGCTCGGGACCCGCGACCGCGATACGAGCTAGGACGTCCTCACGCACTGGCTCCTTGCGGACAGCGCTCCCGAGCCACTGCTCGAGATCGAGCACTCCGTCTTGGGTGACGCGATAGTTGATCCGCTCGCTCCGCCGCCGTGCGCGGACGTCGCGCGACTCGCCTGCGATGAAGGCCTTGTCCTCGAGACGATCGAGCGCAGCGTAGATTCCCGACGGGTTGTAGCGCCAAGCAGGCCCCATGCGCGCTGTAATCCGCTTGCTCAGCTCATAGCCGTAGCCAGGTCGTTCAGCGACGAAGCCGAGCACCACTCGATCAAGCAGCGAACGCGGACGAGCCATAACCCTCCTGTCATTGGCGAACTGGTTGCGCGGAGCTACACGAACTCCCTCTCTTCGCCGCGCCGCGACCAGGCTATCCCGCACGTCAGGACGTTGCAACTCACGTTTGACTATTCAATCGAAGGTGACACAGCATGCGATGTCGGTCGTGACCGTCCTGTGGGTCGGCGAGCTTTCATGTTGAGACGGACGTACTCGAGCGTGGGCGGTTGGCCGTAGCGCCGCACGACGTCGTCGAGGAAGGGGTCGCGGAGCGCGTCTGGGAGCGCGGCGAGGTGGTGTCCTAGGCAGACGGTGCGGAGATACTCGCGGGGCTCGGGTGGGTCGACTGGCCAGGGCTCGAGCCAGGTTTCGATCTGGTCGAAGCCGGCGTGCTCGAGGCGTTCGCGGGTTGCGTCGGGTGACGCGTAGTTCCACGGGTCGGTCCACCCCGTGAGCGCGTCCGCGTAGGGCTGCTCCGCAGCGACCTCGGCAGCCAGCTTGCGCAGACGGTCGATGTTGCCCTGGCCACCGCATTGGGCGACGAGTTGCCCGCCGGGTTTCAGGGCGGCGAACAGGCGCTGGAAGAGCAGATCGTGGTCGGGGACCCAGTGG
>DASTWH010000150.1:0-4458 GCA_035758735.1 Gaiellaceae bacterium | reverse complement strand
ACGGCGACCAGCGCGCCGTCGTGGTCGAGGTCGGCGGCGGGCTGCGGTCCTATGCGGTCGCCGGCCGGGCGCTCCTCGACGGCTACCGCGCGGACGAGATGTGCGCCTCGGGTCGTGGGCAGCTCCTGCTGCCGTGGCCGAACCGCCTCGAGGACGGGCAGTACGAGTTCGGCGGCCGGACCCACCAGCTCCCTCTCTCGGAAGCCGGCGCCCGCAACGCGATCCACGGCCTCGTGCGCTGGAACGCGTGGCACGTCGTGGAGCGCGCGCCCGACCGGGTCGCGCTGGGGCACACACTCCACCCCCAGCCGGGCTATCCCTTCACGCTGGCGCTCGCCCTCGAGTACACGCTGTCGGAGGACGGGCTCCGGGTGAGCACGACCGCGACCAACGTCGGCGCCGACCCGTGCCCGTACGGGTGCGGCTTCCACCCCTACCTGACGCTCGGGACGCCGACGATCGACTCGTTGACCCTCGAGGTGCCGGGGCGGACGGTCCTCCAGTCGGACGGACGGGGGCTTCCGGTCTCCAGGACGCCGGTCGAGGGCACGCAGTACGACTTCCGCCGTGCGCGTGAGATCGGCTCGACGATGCTCGACAACTCGTTCGCCGGCCTCGTGCGCGACGCGGACGGGCTGGTCCGCGCCCATCTGCGGGAGCCGGCGGGCGGCGGCGCGCTGACGGTGTGGGCCGATGCCAGCTACGGCTACCTCGTCGTCTTCACCGGCGACGCCCTCCCCGACGTGGATCGCCGCAGCGTCGCGATCGAGCCGATGACCTGCCCGCCCAACGCGTTCCGGAGCGGCGAGGCGTTGACCCTCCTCGCGCCGGGCGAGTCGACGACCGGGGCGTGGGGCCTGGTCGCCTCGCTGCCCCGCTAGACCGTGCCGCAACCCGACGTCTCCTCCCTCGTCCTCATCCTGCTCGTCTCGAGCCTGGCGGCGATCGCCTCGCGGCTGCATCACCGCCTGGTGCTGCCGTCGATCGTGGTCGAGATCGCGCTCGGGATCCTGATCGGGCCCGAGGTGCTCGACTTCGCGGAGACGGACGCCTACATCGAGTTCCTCGCGACCATCGGTCTCGTCTTCCTCTTCTTCTTCGCGGGCCTGGAGGTGATCGAGCGGAAGGTGCCGCGCGCCACGCTCCTCCGAGGGACGGAGGGCTGGATGATCTCGATCGCCGTCGCGCTCGCCGTGGGCGTCGGGCTCGAGACCGCGGGCGTGGAGGCCGAGTGGTGGCTGCTCGGGGTCGCGCTCGCGACCACGGCCCTCGGGACGCTCGTCCCGATCGTCTCCGACTCGGGCCTGCTCCCGACCCCGCTGGGGCGGGCCGTGCTGGGCACGGGCGTCGCCGGGGAGTTCTGGCCGATCGTCGTCATCTCCGTGTTCCTCACGGGCGTGTACGGCGCCGCGGCCGAGCTCCTGCTCCTGATCGGGTTCGGCGGCATCGTCGCGCTCGCGGCGACGACCGCGCTGCGGGCCCGGCCGACGGGCGTCGTCCGCGTCCTGCAGGAGACCGTGCACACGACGGGACAGGCGGCGGTCCGACTTTCGATCTTCGTGCTCGCGGCGCTCGTGCTGCTCGCGAGGGATGTCGGCTTCGACTTCGTGCTCGGCGCGTTCGCCGCCGGACTGGTCGTCGGGCTCGCGCTCGAGACGCCCGACGGAGCCGTCGTGCGAATGCGGCTCGAGGGCATCGGGTTCGGGTTCCTGATCCCCGTCTACTTCGTCACGACCGGCATGGACTTCGACCTCGACAGCCTCCTCACGACGCGAGGGCTCGTCCTGGCCGCGATCTTCCTCGCGCTCCTCCTGCTCGTGCGTGGCGCGTCGTCCCTCCTCTGGCTCCGGGACCTCGGCCGGCGGGAGACCGCCGCCCTCGCGTTCTTCGGCGCGACGGGCCTGCCGCTGATCGTCGCGACGGTCGACATCGGGACCGACCGGGGCGCGATCGACAGCCAGGTCGGCGCGTCGCTGATCGGCGCGGGCATGTGCTCCGTGCTGCTCTTCCCCCTGGTCGCGACCGCCCTCGCGGGCTCACGTCCGACGGGGACGCGAGACGGCCCGCAGCACACGGAGTTCCGGGAGTACTAGGGTCAGTGACCGTGCCCGCGCTCGCCTCCACCGCGCTCGAGCTCGCGCGCTGGCAGTTCGCGCTGACGACCCTCTTCCACTTCGTCTTCGTCCCGCTCACGCTCGGGCTCGCACCCATCCTCGCGCTGCTGCAGACGCAGTGGCACCGCACCGGCGACGAGCGCTGGCTCCGCCTGACGCGGTTCTTCGGGACGCTCTTCGTGATCAACTTCGCGATCGGGGTCGCGACCGGCCTCGTCATGGAGTTCCAGTTCGGGATGAACTGGTCGGTGTTCTCGACGTACGTCGGCGACGTGTTCGGGCCGATGCTCGCGATCGAGGGCGTCGGCGCCTTCATGCTGGAGGCGACGTTCATCGGCCTCTGGGTCTTCGGCTGGAACCGCCTCTCCCCGAGGATCCACCTCGCGACGATCTACCTCGTCTGGGCCGGGACGTGGCTCTCGGCGTACTTCATCCTCGCCGCCAACTCCTGGATGCAGCACCCGGTCGGGTACGAGCTCGACCCGGAGACCGGCCGCGCGGAGGCGAACGACATCGCCGACGTCCTCTTCCAGAAGTTCCTGCTCTTCGCGTGGGCACACGCGATCCTGGCCGGGCTGGTGACCGCGTCGGTCGTCGTGCTGGGCGTCTCCTGCTGGCACATGCTGCGCGGACGCAACGTCGACCTCTTCCGGAGCGGAGCGAAGGTCGCGATCGCCGTCCTCCTCCCCGCCTCGTTCGTCCAGCTCGGCGTCGGGAGCGAGTTCGGAGTCGCGGTCACCGACGCCCAGCCGATGAAGATCGCCGCGACGGAGGCGTTGTGGGAGACCGAGCAGCCGGCCGGGTTCTCGCTCTTCCAGATCGGCGGCTTCACGGAGGACGACCAGACGCCGTCGTTCGACATCGAGATCCCGGGGCTCCTGTCGTTCCTCGCGACCAACTCGTTCAAGGGCGAGGTCGTCGGCATCAACGAGCTCCAGTCGCAGTACGAGCAGGAGTACGGGCCGGGGAACTACGTCCCGGACGTCAGGCTCGTGTACTGGAGCATGCGGGTGATGGCCTATCTCGGCACGCTGGTCTTCCTCCTCGCAGCCTGGGGGGCGTGGCTCGCCTGGCGCAGGCGCCTCGAGCGCGCCACGTGGTTCCACCGCGCGGCGCTCCTCGCGATCGCGTTCCCGTTCCTCGCGAACTTCGCGGGCTGGATTCTCACGGAGGCGGGCCGCCAGCCGTGGGTCGTCTACGGGCTCCTGAAGACCGAGGACGCCGTCTCGGGCACGGTCAGCGCCTGGAACGTCGGGCTCAGCCTGGCCGTCTTCGCGACGCTGTACGCGGTGCTGGGCCTCGTCGACCTGTACCTGATGCGACGGTACGCCCGCCTCGATCCGCCCGAGGTCGGGCCCGAGCGCGAGGGGGAGGCGGCGCCCGAGCCTGCGCCGGCGTACTGAGATGACGCTCGAGATCCTCTGGTTCTGCCTCCTCGCGTTCTTCTGGACGAGCTACTTCGTCCTCGAGGGCTTCGACTTCGGGGTCGGGATGCTGCTGCCCGTGTTGGGGAGGAGCGAGCGGGACCGCCACACAATGCTCGAGTCGATCGGGCCCGTCTGGGACGGCAACGAGGTCTGGCTCGTGATCGCGGGCGCCGGGACGTTCGCCGCGTTCCCGGTGTGGTACGCGACGATGTTCTCGGGCTTCTACCTCGTCCTGCTCGCGATCCTCGCCCTCCTCATCCTCCGCGTGCTCTCGTTCGAGTGGCGCGCCAAGGCCGAGGCGGCCGGCTGGCGGTCGGTCTGGGCGTGGTTCAACACGATCGCCTCGTTCGGCGTGCCGCTCCTCTGGGGCATCGCGCTCGCGAGCCTGCTGCACGGCGTCCCGGTCGCGTCCGACCAGACCTTTGCGGGCGACGTGCTCGACCTGTTCAGCGTGTACTCGATCGTCGCAGGCATCGCGCTCTTGCTCCTCTTCGCGCTCCACGGGGCGGTCTTCCTGACGCTCCGCACGCTCGGCGACCTGCGGCGGCGAGCGGCGCGCATCGCGTGGCTGGTCGCACCCCTCGCGGCGGTCGTCGGCGCGGGCTTCCTCGTCTGGACGCTCGTCGTCGCGGGCGACGTGAACGACAAGGACCTCTTCCCCGGCGTGCTGCCCGTCGCGGTCGCGGCGGTCGCGGCCGTCGCGGCCGTGCTGCTCGTCCGCGTGGGAAACGAGCGGTGGGCCTTCGTCGCGACCGCCACCACGATCGCCGCGGCGGTCGTCACGCTCTTCGTCAGCCTGTACCCGCGGGTCATGGTCTCCGACCCCGGCTTCGCGAACAGCCTCACGGTCGAGAACGCGTCGTCGGGGCACTACTCGCTCGTCGTGATGACGGTCGTCGCGGCCGTGCTCCTCCCCG
>DASTWH010000129.1:0-3924 GCA_035758735.1 Gaiellaceae bacterium | reverse complement strand
CAGGAGTCGATGTCCAAGGGCGTCCTCGCGGGCTACCCCGTCGTCGGCGTCCGGGTCTCCCTGGTCGACGGCACGTACCACACGGTCGACTCGTCGGAGATGGCGTTCAAGATCGCCGGCTCGATGGCCTGGAAGGACGCGTACATGGCCGCGGAGCCGGTCCTCCTCGAGCCCATCATGGAGCTCGAGGTGAGCGTGCCGGACGACGTCGTCGGAGCCGTCAACGGCGACCTCAACTCGCGTCGCGGACGCCTGCAGGGGATGGAGCCGCTCGGCGGGATGACATCGATCAAGGCCGAGGTCCCGATGGCCGAGCTCCTGACGTACTCGCAGTCACTCACCTCGATGACGGGAGGCCGCGGGGACTACTCGATGCACTTCCTGCGCTACGAGGAGGTCCCCACGCACGTCGCCCAGAAGATCATCGAGGAGACGAAGCGCGAGCGCGAGGCCGCCGCGAGGGCCTAGAGGTCTCTCCACAGGCTGTGGACAACCCGAGAACCGCTGCTAGGGTCCGCGCATGCGCGTGACGAAGGCGAACGTACGCCGCGCGTGCGCGGTGTGCGAGCGCACGTTGCTGCAGGGTGAGGTCGCGCTTCGCTTCTCGCCGGACGGCCTCGAGTTCGTCGACGTGTGCCCGCTCTGCGCGGACATCGCGCTCGACTACGGGTGGGTGCGCGAGGGCGGCCCCGTCTCGCCCGCGCTGCCGCCGCGTGCGCGAAGGAAGCGGACGCGCTGGTCGCAGATCCTCGGCGTGTCGAACGATGCCGACGCTCAGCCAGTCGTTCCCGAGCCCGTCCTACGCAGGCTCACCGACTCGGAGGCCGCGCTCGTCGAGGCGGCGGATCTCTTCAACGCCAGCCTCTTCCGGCGGACGATCGAGGGAGTCGCAAAGGCCCTCGGCGCGCCGCTCGTCTCGATCATCCCGCTCTCCGGCGTGAACTCGGAGCTCGTGCTCACGTTCGCCTGGGAGATCACCTGGTACCAGTACCGCGTGCTCCCGGAGGCGGGGCAGCCGATCCGCCTCGCCGACCGCGGCGCCGACATCTCCGAGATCGAGGCTGCGTTCACCGAGTGGAACGCGAGCCTCGACGACAGCGGACGCGTCGTCCCGAACGTCGCGCGCTAGAGCAGCTCGTCGAGCACGGCGTACGCCTCATCCGGCTCGAAGGCGAAGGGCCCGGGTCCGCCGACGTACGCGAGGCGTGCATCGGCCCGAACGACGTAGATCCGCTCGGGCCAGGCGGCGAACGCCTCGCTGACGGCATCGTCCATCGGGTCCACGAGAAGGGGCATCGTCAGCCCGAGCCGCTCGACGCCCAGCCGCGCGGCGCCGACGCGGTCCTCGAGCGTGCGGTGCTGCGCGAGCAGCGCGTCGTCCTCGAGATTGGACGGCAGCTGCCAGCCGTCCGTCGAGTGCGCCTCGGCGACGTAGACGAAGACGGTGTCCGCTCGATCCCGGTACGCGCGATACAAGCTCTCGACGTCGCCGGACCGGCGACGAAACGGCGGTCAGGTGAAGCTGCCGAAGACGAGGACGAGCGGCCGGCGGGTGACGAGCGACCGGAGCTCGACCGAGGTGCCGTTGTCGAGTTGCAGGAGCGCGAGATCGGGCAACTCGTCGCCGACCCGAAGCCGATCCGGCCGGCGGAACCGAGTGACCGTCTCCAGCACGGTGGCGCGCTCGTCTGCCGGAAGGGTCGCCGCGTACTCGGCGTCGCGCGGGTCGAGGTATGGCTCGGTCATGACGCTGGATTGTGGCGATAGTCTGGTCGCATGGCGACGACAGAGACACGCACGTTCCAGAACTACATCGGCGGCGAGTGGGTCGACGCCGCCTCGGGTGACACCTTCGAATCGACGAGCCCCGCCGACGGCGAGCTCATCGGCGTCTTCCCGCGGTCGGACGCAGACGACGTCGACCGCGCAGTGGCTGCCGCGAAGACGGCGTACGAGGACTGGCGCCTCGTCCCCGCGCCGAAGCGTGGCGAGATCCTCTTCCGCTTCGCGCAGCTCGTCGCGGAGCACAAGCCCGAGCTCACCGACCTCATGACCCACGAGATGGGGAAGGTCAAGGCGGAGGCCGGCGGTGACGTGCAGGAAGCCATCGACATGAGCTACTACATGGCAGGCGAGGGGCGGCGGCTCTTCGGCCAGACGACGCCCTCCGAGCTGCGGAACAAGTTCCAGATGTCGGTGCGGATGCCGATCGGCGTGATCGGCGTCATCACACCGTGGAACTTCCCGATCGCGATCCCCTCGTGGAAGATCGCGCCCGCACTCGTCGCCGGCAACACGGTCGTCTTCAAGCCGGCGACGGACACGCCCGCGCTCGGGCAGCGATTCACGGAGATCCTCACGGACGCCGGCGTCCCTGCCGGTGTGGTGAACATCGTGCACGGCGGCGGCGGTGCGGTCGGCGAGCGCCTCGTTCGGCACCCGGACGTCCGGGTCATCTCGCTCACCGGCTCGCGCGAGACCGGCGTGAAGGTGCTCGAGGCGGCTGCGGACGGCCTCAAGCACGTCCACCTCGAGCTCGGCGGCAAGAACGCCATCATCGTCATGGACGACGCCGACCTCGACCTTGCTGTCGACGGCATCGTGTGGTCCGCGTTCGGCACGTCCGGCCAGCGCTGCACGGCGACGAGCCGAGTGATCGTCCACGAGAGCCTGTACGACACGCTCTCGGCCCGACTCGTCGAGCGCGCCGAGGCGCTTCGACTCGGCCCGGGCTGGGAGGACGACACCGACGTGGGCCCCGTCATCAACGGCGCGGCGCTGGAGAAGATCGACTCGTACACCCTCATCGGCAAGGACGACGGCGCGACGCTCCTGACAGGCGGCGAGATCGCCGACGAGGGCGACCTCGCGAAGGGCTTCTACTACCGGCCGACGATCTTCGGCGACGTCGAACACGGCATGCGCATCGCGCAGGAGGAGATCTTCGGGCCGACCTTGTCGCTCGTCCGCTTCCGCGACGAGGCTGAGGCGTTCCGCATCTCGAACGGCGTCCGCTATGGGCTCTCGTCGTCCATCTTCACGCGGGACGTCAACCGCGCGTTCCGGGCGATGCGTGATCTCGAGGCCGGGATCACGTACATCAACGCGGGCACGACCGGTGCCGAGGTGCATCTGCCGTTCGGAGGGACGAAGGAGACGGGCAACGGGCACCGCGAGGCGGGGCAGGCCGCGCTCGATGTCTTCACGGAGTGGAAGTCGGTCTACGTCGACTACTCCGGGACGCTCCAGCGCGCGCAGATCGACAACACGGAGTGAGCCGCGTCAAGCTCGTCTGGTTCGTGCCCGAGGAGGCGCTCGACGCGACCCGCGACGCTGTGTTCGAGGCCGGCGGCGGCCGGATCGGCGACTACGAGCGCTGCTCCTGGTACGCGGCCGGGACGGGCACGTTCTTGGGAGGCGAGGGAACGACGCCGGCTCTCGGCGAGAGCGGGCAGGAGGAGCGCGTCCCCGAGCTCCGCGTCGAGACGGTCGTTCCGGAGGGCCGTATCCGTGACGCGATCGTCGCGCTGATGCTCGCGCACCCCTACGAGGAGCCCGCGTACGACGTCTACCCGCTCGTCGACCAGTGAAGGCGAAGCTGTTCACCGACGGGGGCTCGCGTGGGAACCCCGGCCCCGCCGCCTACGCCTTCGTGCTCGAGGCCGAGGACGGAACGGTGCTCGACGCGCGCGGTGAGGCGATCGGCGTCGCGACGAACAACGTCGCCGAGTACAGCGCGCTGATCGCGGGCCTCGAGAAGGCGGTCGAGCTCGGTCTCCGCGAGGTCGAGGTCGTCTCCGACTCGGAGCTGCTCGTCAAGCAGATGAAGGGCGAGTACCGGGTCAAGAACGAGGCGCTGCGCGAGCTCGCGTCGCAGGCCTCCCGCCTGGCGCGCCAGGTCGGGCGTGTGCGCTGGACCGCGGT
>DASTWH010000102.1:0-11638 GCA_035758735.1 Gaiellaceae bacterium | reverse complement strand
CCGCTGCGCGACGTCGCGGAGCGACGTCTTCGGCATCCGCCCGCGTCGCTCCGCGAGCTCGCGGAGCGTGCCGACCCGCCGCTGACCAAGGCCGCGGCGCACCGGCGCCTGCGACGGCTCGAAGAGCTCGCCGAATAGACTCGCTCGGAAAACGGGTACGGGAGAATCGGAGGAGAGCATGGGCATTCGGGTCGGCATCAACGGGTTCGGCCGCATCGGCCGGAACTTCTTCCGTGCGCAGCACGCCCTCGGGTCGGATCTCGAGATCGTCGCGCTCAACGATCTCGGCGACGCGAAGACGATGGCCCATCTCCTGAAGTACGACTCGAACCTCGGCCCGTTCCCGGGAGGTGTCGAGCTCGCCGACGGCGTCATCCGCGCGGCCGGCGAGGAGGTGAAGATCCTCTCCGAACGCGATCCGGGAGCGCTCCCCTGGGGCGACCTCGACGTGGACGTCGTGCTCGAGTCGACGGGCTTCTTCACCGACCGCGAGGGTGCGCAGAAGCACCTCGACGCGGGCGCGAAGAAGGTCGTCATCTCGGCGCCGGCCACGGATCCCGATCTCACGGTCGTGCTGGGCGTGAACGACGACCAGTACGACCCGTCATCGCATCACATCGTCTCGAACGCGTCCTGCACGACGAACTGCGTCGCGCCGCTCGCGAAGGTGCTGCACGAGCTGGGGACGATCGAGTCGGGCTTCATGACGACGATCCACGCGTACACGAACGACCAGGTCATCCTCGACTTCCCGCACAAGGACCTGCGAAGAGCCCGAGCGGCGGCGATCAACCTCATCCCGACCTCCACCGGCGCGGCGAAGGCGATCGGGCTGGTCATGCCGGACTTGCAGGGCAAGGTCGACGGGATCTCGGTGAGGGCGCCGGTCGCGACCGGGTCGCTCACGGACCTCGTGGTGACATTGGGGCGGGAGACGTCGAAGGACGAGGTCAACGGCGCGTTCCGCGCTGCGGCCTCCGGGCCTCTCGAGGGGATCCTGCAGTACTGCGAGGACCCGATCGTGTCGACGGACATCAACGGGAACGCCTACTCCTGCATCTTCGACAGCGAGCTGACGATGGTGCACGGGAGCACGGTCAAGGTGTTCGGCTGGTACGACAACGAGTGGGGATACTCGTGCCGCCTCGTCGACCTGATCGCCAGGCTGCCCGCGTAGTGCACCGACCGCGATCCGTTCGCGAGGCCGAGGTCGCGGGGAGGCGCGTCCTCGTCCGGGCGGACTTGAATGTCCCGCTCGAGGACGGCCGCGTCGCCGACGACACGCGCATCCGCGCGTCACTGCCCACGCTGCAGCATCTCCTCTTGCACGATGCAGCGCACGTCGCGGTCTGCTCGCACCTCGGTCGCCCGAAAGGGCCAGATCCGGCATTCGCGATCGCCCCGGTGGCCGAGCGCCTGCGCGAGCTCATGGCGGACGACCGGATCGCCGTCCTCGAGAACACGCGCTTCGATCCGGGCGAGACGACGAACGACCCCGAGCTCGCGCGCCGGCTGGCCGAGGGGATGGACCTGTACGTGAACGACGCGTTCGGCTCGGCGCACCGCGCGCACGCGTCGACCGAGGGCGTCGCACATCTCCTGCCCGCGTACGCCGGGCTCCTGCTCGAGCAGGAGCTCGAGATGCTCGGGCGGCTCCTGGGCAACGTCGAGCGGCCGTTCGTGCTCGTCGCGGGTGGCGCGAAGGTCGAGGACAAGCTCGGCGTCCTCGAGCATCTCGGCGAGCGTGCCGACGTCGTCCTCGTCGGGGGGAAGATGGCCGAGGAGCTCCGCGACTCGAACCCGCTGCCCTACGACGCCGTGCTGCCGAGCGACGTCGTCGCGGCCGCTGCCTTCGAGGCGGACGCCGAGAGCCGCGTCGCGGCATTCGACGAGCTCCCGGAAGGCTGGCTCGGGCTCGACATCGGCCCGGAGACCCGTGATGCGTTCGGCGAGCGGATCCGGGACGCGCGCACCGTGTTCTGGAACGGCCCGATGGGCGTCTTCGAGTGGGAGCGGTTCGCAGAGGGGACGAAGGCGGTCGCCGAGGCGGTCGCCGACGCCGATGCGTACACCGTCGTCGGAGGAGGCGACTCGGTGCGGGCGATCTCCGAGCTGGGCCTGGCAGACCGGGTGTCGTGGGTCTCGACCGGGGGCGGCGCGTCGCTCGAGCTCCTCGAGGGCAAGGAGCTCCCCGGCGTCGCGGCCATTCCTGAGTAGCGGCGCAAGACCGAAAGCTCGCTAGCGCGAAGCTTCCGGTCGCGCAATGAAGTCGGCCGCTTCGCGGCCGCGGTCGAGCCGCTCGTCCCTGTTCGTCAGCGCAGTCCGGGGACGTGGCGGCGGAGGAAATCGCGCGCGACCCCGACGTGCTCCACCCTCTCGTCCACGTCGTACGTCGCGTGCCCCGTCTCGTACACGACGACCTCGTGCGGGTGCTCGCGCGCCGCGAGCTTGTCGACGTACGCCATCGCCTGCTCGTACGGGCAGCGTGAGTCGTTGCGCCCGATGAAGAAGAGGATGGGCGCCCGCACGTCGTCGGCGAAGTTGATCGCGTTCCGGTCACGCATGAGCTCGGGCAGCTCGGCCGGCGTCCTGCCGCCGAGGAGCGCACGGTCGTAGGCCTGGAGGACGGGCGACAGCTGCTCGTACCCGGACTCGTAGTCGCCGACGGGGACACCTGCGATTCCGCACGCCCACAGCTCCGGGTGCTTGCCGACCTCGAGGAGCGTCACGTAGCCGCCCCACGAATAGCCGGCGATCACCGCTCGGCTCGGATCGGCCAGCCCGCGCGAGACGAGATCTCGGAGGCCGGCGTTCACGTCCTCGAGCTCCGGCCCGCCGATGTTTCCCACGAGCGTGTCCCGCCACTCGCGGCCGTAGCCGATCGACCCCCGGTAGTTCACGAGACCGACCACGAACCCGAGGTCGACGTAGGCCTGTACCTCCGGCTGCCAGCGGTCGAGGTCGAGCCAGGTCGGCCCGCCGTGGACGAACATCATCACCGGGAACGGCCCGCCCGATTCGTCCGGCGTCACGACGAAGCCGTGCACCTGCTGCCCGTGCTCGTTCTCGAAATGCCAGGAGTCGTACGGCCGCGCAGTCGGAGCGGTGACGCCGAAGGACACCACTTCCGACCCGGTGTCGTCGAGGACGAGGCGTTGGCGGCCGCCCTGCTCGTGCAGGTACCAGACGTGGCCGTCGGGCCGGACGCGCGCCGTCCAGACGTACCCCGGCTCGGTCGCGATCGCGGAGAGCCTGCTGGACTCGAGCTCGTAGCGATAGAGGTGGCTGCGGCCCTCGACGACGTTCACGATGAGGAGCGCCGCCGCGTCTGGCCACCAGTCCGCGGCGAAGACCACGCCCCTGAGGCCGGTCTCCAGATCCGTCTGTGTCCCGCTCGACAGGTCCCAGATGCAGGGTCGGAGGTCTCCCTCGCGCTCGTGCTTGAACGCGAGCCGCGCATCGCCCGGAATCGGCGACCAGCAGCTGGAACCGAGCGACATCCCCTCGTCGAGGAGGTCACCGCGCGTCTCTCCGGTGCGCGGATCGACGACGCGCAGGGCGGGGTGGACGAGGTCGCCGTGCTCCGCGTGCTCGAGGCAGAGGAGCGTTCCGTCGGCGGAGAGGGCGCCGTGTAGGAACCCGCCGTCGTCGTTGCCGCCGAGCCCCAGCCACTCCGACGAGCGCATCAGCTCACGCGCAGCGCCTCCGTCGATCGCGACGTGGACGGCGAAGCCTTCGCGATCGGAGATCGCCGCGACGACGACACCGGGCGCCTGCGCGAGCCCGTCGCTCCATCCGTGCGGTACTCCTTGCAGGAACGGACGGGTTTCGCCGCCCTCGAAGGGCTGCACGAGCCACCGTCCCGCCTCGTCGCCTGTCTCGTCCTCGAACCAGAGCACGCCCTCGCCGTCCAATGTCGGAACGCCGTCGCTCAGCCCGACGGGGTCGGTCGTCACCTGACGCGTGGCGCCCGTCGCGACGTCGAGCGTGTGGATCTGCCAGCTACCGGACCGATTCGACGCGTAGACCGCGCGGTTCGGGGCCGCCGGTGACCACTCCGGCAGCCACGCGACCGGCGTGCGGAACCGCTGCTCCCATGCATCCACGGCTCGCGACGCTACCAACACTCGATTTCACCCGGCCGCGAAGCTGGCCGGCTTCAGGGATCGCCCGCGATCGAGGTTCTGCGTGTCAGCGGAACCTCGATCTGCGGACGACATAGGATCGCTGTCGTGCTGATCGCAGGGAACTGGAAGATGTACAAGGGCGCGCATCAGGCACGCGAGTACGCGACGCAGATCCGGCGTCTCGGAGGGAAGGGCGTCGACGTCGTCGTCTGCCCGCCGTACGTCTCGCTCGAGGCGACGCTGCAGGGTCTCGGGACCGAGAGCGGCATCGGCGTCTATGCGCAGAGCGTCCACTGGGAGCTCGAGGGGGCGTACACCGGTGAGGTGTCGCCGTCGATGCTCGCCGAGCTCGGGGTCACGGGAGCGATCGTCGGACATTCCGAGCGCCGGCAGCTGTTCGGCGAGACGGACGACTCGGTGTCGCGCCGGGCGGAGGCCGCGCTCGAGGCGGGGCTCCGTGTCATCGCCTGCATCGGGGAGACCGAGACCGAGCGTGAGGCGGGCGAGACGGAGGCCGTGCTCGAGCGGCAGCTCGCCGGCATTCCGCGTCACGAGCGGCTCGTGGTCGCGTACGAGCCAGTCTGGGCGATCGGGACGGGCAAGACCGCGACACCGGAGATCGCCCAGGAGGCACATGTTTTTGTGAAGTCGCTGCACGATGCGCCGGTGCTCTACGGCGGCTCGGTGAAGCCGGACAACGCGGCGACGCTGCTCGCGCTGCCCGACGTGGACGGCGCGCTCGTCGGCGGAGCCTCGCTCGACCTGCAGTCGTTCGAGGCGATCTGCCGCGCCGGCGCCGAGGCTGCTTGAGACTCGTCTGTCTCGTGATCCTCGACGGCTGGGGGATCGCGCCGCCCGGCCCGGGGAACGCGGTCGAACTCGCCGACACACCGGTGTTCGACGCACTCTGGACGCGATACCCGCACGCGACGCTCCAGGCGTCGGGCGAAGCGGTGGGCCTCCCCGCCGGCCAGATGGGGAACTCGGAGGTCGGTCACCTGACGATCGGATCGGGGCGGATTCTGTTCCAAGACCTCGCTCGCGTGAACCATGCGGTCGCGGACGGGTCGCTCGCCCGCAACGAGGCACTCGTGGCCGCGTTTCGCCGTGCCCGCGAGCGAGGCGGGGACGTCCACCTCCTCGGACTGGTGTCGTACGGAGGCGTTCACTCGCACATCGAGCACCTGCGGGCGCTCCTCGCGCTGGCTGAGAGCGAAGACATGGCGGACCGGACGTGGATCCACGCGTTCACGGACGGACGCGACGTGTCGCCGCATGCATCGGCGAACGACCTCGCCGAGCTGCCCGGGAGCCGGATCGCGACGGTCTGCGGCCGCTACTACGCAATGGACCGCGACAGCCGCTGGGACCGGACCGACCGGGCCTTCGCGGCGATCGTGAACGGCGAGGGAGCGCACGCGAACGATCCCCTGGCAGCGATCCGGGACAGCTACGACCGCGGCGTGACCGACGAGTTCATCGAGCCCGTCGTCCTCGACGGCCGACCCCGCCTCGCGCCGGAAGATACGTCGATCTTCTTCAACTTCCGCCCGGATCGCGCGCGTCAGCTCTCCCAGCGCCTGCTCGAGGCCGGCATGGACCTGACGACGATGACGCGCTATCGGGAGGACTTCCCGTTCCCGGTCGCGTTCGCCGAGCAAGAGGTGCGCCACACGCTCGCCGAGATCCTCTCGGACCAGGGGCTCCGGCAGCTCCACGCCGCCGAGACCGAGAAGTACGCGCATGTCACGTACTTCTTCAATGGCGGTGTGGAGGCGGAGTGGGAGGGGGAGACGCGCATCCTCGTGCCTTCACCCCGCGACGTCGCGAGCTACGACCTCGAGCCGGAGATGTCGGCCGACGAGGTTGCGGGTCGGCTCTGCGGCGTGATCGACGAGGGGTACGCGTTCGCTGTCGTGAACTTCGCGAATCCGGACATGGTCGGGCACACCGGCTCCATCCCGGCAGTCATCGCCGCGGTCGAGGCGGCCGACCGGGCGCTCGGCGAGGTGGTGGAGTGTGTGCACGCGGCCGACGGTGTCTGCCTGGTGACTGCCGACCACGGCAACGCCGAGACGATGCTCGAGCCCGACGGAGTGAGCCCGCATACCGCGCACACGACGAATCTCGTGCCCCTGATCCTCACGAGTGAACGTTTCGAGCTTCGTTCGGAGGGGCAATTAGCCGATCTAGCACCCACCATTCTGGGGATGCTGAACGTCCCCATTCCTATTGACATGACAGGCATTCAGCTCACAACGGCTCCGTAACTGCCCCCGACCAAAGCCCTAACAAATCAGCCTCTATACTCGCCGCGCACATGTCCCTCCCGCAGCCAGATCTCGGCGTTTTGCGCAAGGCCCAGCGGGGCGATGAGCGGGCGTTCTCGATCATCGTGCGGACGTACGAGCAACCCGTCTACAACTACGTCCTGCGTCTGACGGGTGACCGGAGCCTCTCCGAGGACCTGACGCAGGAGGTATTCCTCCGCGTCTTCCAGGGGCTGCCAAGCTTCTCATTGCGGTCGCGTTTCACAACGTGGCTGTTCCAGGTGACGAAGAACCGCGTGCTCGACGAGCTGCGCGCGATCGAGCGTCGTCCCCGCGCGATCGTGAACATCGAGGACGCGCCGCCGCTCGAGGTGGTCGACGCGCCGGCCGAGCGCTCGGAGACGATCGACGCCGTCTGGCGCGCGGTCGAGGCGCTGAATCCCGATCTCAAGATGGCGTTGCTCCTCCGCGACGTCGTGGGTCTCTCGTACACGGAGATCGCCGAGACGCTCGAGGTCACGCTCGCCACCGTGAAGTGGCGCATCTACAAGGCGCGCGAGGAAGTGCAGGTTGCGCTCCATCGCGACGGCGTCGTCATCCCGATCACCGCCGCGCGCTCCGCCAAGAGCCGCTAGCCCCGGCGCGTCGCGCCCGTACGATGCGGCGATGCCCGACCCCGTCGCACGCCTCGCCACTGAGCTGACAGAGATCGCCGGCGCGCCGGTCGAGCTCGAGCGACCGTCGGACGCCGAGCACGGCGACTACGCGACGAATGTCGCCCTCCGGCTCGCCGGATCGCGCAGGCTACCGCCTCGCGACATCGCCGAGGAGATCGCCGCCCAGACGGTCGCGAGTGGCGTCGCCGAGCGAGCCGAAGCCGCCGGGCCGGGCTTCGTGAACCTCTGGCTCACGGACACATGGCTCGCAGATGCCGTGGGCGATGTTGCGGCCGCGGGATCGGACTTCGGCTCGGGCTCGGCGAGCGCGCCCGAGCGGATCCAGGTCGAGATGGTGTCCGCGAACCCGACTGGGCCGCTCACCGTCGCGAGTGCGAGGAACGGTGCGTACGGCGACTCGGTCGCGCGGCTGCTTGCGTTCGCCGGGCACGACGTCGAGCGCGAGTACTACTACAACGACGCCGGCGCCCAGATGGAGCGCTTCCGTGCCTCCGTCGACGCCGTTCGTCGCGGCGAGCAGGCGCCGGAGGACGGGTACCAGGGCGACTACGTCGTCGAGCTCGCAGCACTCGATGGCGATCCCGTACCCGCGATGATGGAGCGGATCGAGGAGACGCTCGAGCGCTTCCGCATCCACTTCGACACGTGGACGCGGGAGACCGAGGTCGAGCCAGAGATCCCGGAGGCGGTCGCACTCCTCGACACGTTCGAGGAGGACGGGGCGGTCTGGGCGCGCACGAGCGAGCACGGCGACGACAAGGACCGTGTCCTCGTGCGCTCGGAGGGCGAGCCGACGTACTTCGCAAAGGACGCCGCGTACATCCGGCGGAAGTACGCCGGTGGGTTCGACCGTCTCGTGTACGTCCTCGGTGCGGACCACCACGGCTACGTCGCGCGGCTCCAGGCGCTCGCGGAGATGCTCGGTCATCCCCGCGAGTCGCTCGAGGTGCTCATCTACCAGCTCGTCCATCTCATCGAGGGCGGCGAGGCGAAGAAGATGTCCAAGCGCCGCGGTGACGTCGTGTTCGTCGACGAGCTCATCGACGCGATCGGAGTCGACGCGGCCCGCTGGTACCTCGTCTCGCGCGGACACGATCAGACGATCGAGCTCGACGTCGACCTTGCCAAGGAACGGACGGCGAAGAACCCGGTCTACTACGTGCAGTACGCCCACGCCCGGATCGCCGGGATCCTGCGCAACGGCGCGGAGTCGGGGGCGATGCCGGGCGCGCCGGTCGGAGCCCTTGCACGCGAGGAGCGCGAGCTCGTGAAGCGGCTACTCGAGTTCCCGCAGGTGGCGCGCGAGTCGGCGGAGCGTCGCGCGCCGCACGCGATCCCGATCTACGCGATTCGCGTGGCCGACGACTTCCACCGCTTCTACCACGAGCACCGCGTGCTCGAGTCGGAGCAGCAGGCGTTCAGGCTCGCGCTCGTGTCGGCGGCGCAAAGTGTGATCGCCCGCTGCCTCGATCTCGTCGGGGTTTCCGCTCCGGAGCGGATGTAGGATCGAGCGACGTGGCCGAGGTACCCGACAGGAACCTTGCGCTCGAGCTCGTTCGCGTCACCGAGTCCGCAGCCACGTTCGCGTCGCGCTGGATCGGGCGCGGGGACAAGATCGCGGCCGATCAGGCTGCGGTCGACGCCATGCGCCTCATGCTCGACACCGTCGCGATGCGCGGCACCGTGGTGATCGGCGAGGGCGAGAAGGACGAGGCGCCGATGCTCTTCAACGGCGAGGAGGTCGGCGACGGCTCGGGGCCCGAGGTCGACGTCGCCGTCGACCCGCTCGAGGGCACCAGGCTCACGGCCCTCGGCATGCCGAACGCCATCGCGGTGATCGCGGTCTCGGAGCGCGGCACGATGTTCTTCCCGGGCGCGGCGCTGTACATGGACAAGATCGCGGTCGGGCACGAGGCTGCGGACGCCATCGACATCGACGCGACGCCCACGGAGAACCTCGAGCGCGTCGCCGAGGCGAAGGGCGTGGCCGTGAACGATCTCACGGTCGTCGTCCTCGAGCGCGAGCGCCACGACGACCTCATCGCCGAGCTTCGCGAGGCCGGCGCGCGCGTGAACCTCATCCGCGATGGCGACGTCGCGCCGGCGATCGCGGCCGCGCAGCCAGGGACCGGCGTCGACCTGCTCATGGGCATCGGCGGGACGCCGGAGGGCGTCATCTCCGCGGCGGCGATCAAGTGCCTCAGCGGAGCGATGCAGGGGAAGCTGTGGCCGCGGAACGCCGACGAGCGCACGCGCCTCGTGGAGGCCGGATACGACATCGACCGCGTGCTCACCGCGGACGACCTCGTCCAGGGCGAGGACGTCTTCGTGGCGGCAACCGGTGTCACGAGCGGTGCGCTGCTGCGCGGCGTCCGCGTCGTCGGCGACCGGGTCGAGACGGAATCCATCGTGATGCGCTCGCGGTCGGGAACGGTCCGCCGCATCGTCGCGTCCCATCCACTGACGAAGATCCAGAGCTTGATGAAAGGAGCGCATTAGCCATGGGAGTGCACGAGCTCCACGAGACAGCGAAGGCGATCGTCGCCGACCACAAGGGGATCCTCGCGGCGGACGAGTCGACCGGAACGATCAAGAAGCGCTTCGACTCGATCGGCGTCGAGTCGACGGAGGAGACTCGGCGTGCGTATCGGCAGCTCCTCTTCACCGCTGCGGGCATGGAGGAGTCGATCGGCGGCGTGATCCTCTACGACGAGACGATCCGTCAGTCGACCGACGACGGCACGTCGTTCGCCGAGGTGCTCGCGGGGAAGGGCGCGATCCCGGGCATCAAGGTCGACACCGGTGCCCACGATCAGGCGGGTTTCCCCGGAGAGAAGGTGACCGAGGGGCTCGACGGGCTCAGGGGCCGGCTCGAGGAGTACCGGGAGCTCGGCGCACGCTTCGCGAAGTGGCGCGCAGTCATCACGATCGGTGACGGTATCCCGTCGGTGGGATGCATCCGCGCGAACGCCCACGCGCTCGCGCGCTACGCGGCGCTCTGCCAGGAAGCAGGGATCGTCCCGATCGTCGAGCCCGAGGTCCTCATGGACGCCGACAACACGATCGAGCGCTGCTACGAAGTGACATCCCGCACGCTGAAGTGGACGTTCCACGAGCTCAACGTCCAGCGCGTCGACCTGCGCGGGACGCTGCTCAAGCCGAACATGGTCATCTCGGGCAAGGGGTGCCCCCAGCAGGCGCCCGCGTCGGAGATCGCCGAGCTCACGATCCAGTGCTTCATGACGCACGTGCCGGCGGCTGTCCCGGGGATCGTCTTCCTGTCGGGTGGCCAGTCGGAGGTCGAGGCGACCGAGAACCTGAACGCGATCAACCAGATCGGCGGTCCATGGCCGCTCTCGTTCTCGTACGGTCGCGCCCTGCAGGCCTCCGCGCTGGAAGCGTGGGCCGGGGAGTCGGCGAACGTCGACGCTGCGCAGAGCGCTTTCGCCCACCGCGCCCGCATGAACGCACTCGCCGCTGCGGGTGAGTGGAACGCCGAGCTGGAGCAGCCGGTCGCCGTCTGATCCCGTCGCCGCCCGGCCCGTGGCCGCCGAGCTCGACCCGCTCGAGGAGCATCTCCTCGAGGCGCTTCAGGCGCTCGAGCCGAGCGGCACGCTCCGCACTGCCCCGCCCGAGGTCGAGGATCTGTGGCACGCGCAGGTCGACAGCCGGCAGGCCGACTACGCGGCGCGCTGGCTGCAGCAGCACGGCCGGAGCTTCTACACGATCGGCTCCGCGGGGCACGAGTCGAACGCCGCGGTGGCGCTTGCGCTCCGCGTGGACGACCCGGCGCTCTTGCACTACCGGGCGGGCGCGTTCTACCTCGCGCGTGCCGCGTCGGCGGGCATCGAAGGTCTGCGTGACCTCCTCCTCGGGGTCGTCGCGGCAGCAGTCGAGCCCATCGCGGGTGGGCGTCACAAGGTCTTCGGCCGCAAGGAGCTCGCGATCCTGCCGATGACCTCGACGATCGCGTCGCACCTCCCGCGCGCAGTGGGGATGGCGCTCGCGGTCGATCGTGCGACCCGTCTGGGTGTGGCGAGCCCGTGGAAGCCCGACGCCGTCGTGCTCTGCTCCTTCGGCGACGCGTCGCTCAACCACGCGACGGCGCAGGCGGCGCTCAACACGAGCGCCCAGATCGCGTACCAGGGACTGCCGCTTCCTCTCCTGTGGGTGTGCGAGGACAACGGGCTCGGGATCAGCGTGCCGAGCCCGGCGGGATGGGTCGAGTCGGCCCTCACGGCCCGCAAGGAGCTGCGGTACGAGATCGCGTACGGACACGACCCCGCCGAGGTGCTCGGCGTCGCGAGCGAGCTCGCGGGATGGGTGCGCGAGCGCCGTCGGCCGGCGGTGCTGCACCTGCGCTGCGTGCGCTACCTGAGCCACGCCGGAGCGGATGCGGAAATGGCATACCGCGCGCCGCAGGCGATTCGCGCGGACTACGAGAGGGATCCGATCCTCGGGACCGCGCGGTGGCTCGTCTCGGCCGGCCGGGCCACCGGGCCCGAGCTCGCCGACGACTATCGCGCGGCGCGTGACCAGACGCGGGAGCTCGCGCTCGAAGTGG
>DASTWH010000100.1:0-2879 GCA_035758735.1 Gaiellaceae bacterium | reverse complement strand
GCCCGCGCGACGCCGATCCGCTGCCGCTGGCCGCCGGAGAACTCGTGCGGGAAGCGGTTGTAGTGCTCCGGGTTGAGCCCGACGACCTCGAGCAGCTCCTGGACGCGCCGTTTCCGCGCGGCGTCCGTCCCGATCCCGTGCACCTCGAGCGGCTCCGTCACGATCGCGCCGACGCGCTTGCGCGGGTTGAGCGACGCGTACGGGTCCTGGAAGACCATCATCAGCTCGCGCCGGTACGGCCGCATCGCGCTCTCGGAGAGATGCGTGATGTCCGCACCGTCGAAGCGGACCGTCCCGCTCGACGGCTCGAGGAGGCGCATGATCACGCGGGCGAGGGTCGACTTCCCGCAGCCGGACTCGCCGACGATCCCGAGCGTCTCGCCCCGGCGCACGGTCAGCGAGACGCCGTCGAGGGCCTTCACCGCCGCCACCTCGTGCTTGAAGAAGATGCCCTTCGTGATCGGGAAGTGCTTCTTGACGTCCTCGATCTCGAGCAGCGCCTCCGTCATGCCGCCTCCACGTCGAGGCCGAGCTCCGCGGTGACCCTGCGCGAGAGCTCGAGCTTGCGCTCCTCCGGGAGGAAGCACGCGTCGAGATGCCCGGGGTCGACGGCCGAGGGGGTCGCCTCCGGGAGCTCGCCGCGGCACCGGTCGAAGGCGTGCCCGCAGCGCGGCCGGAAGCGGCAGCCGCGCGGCGGCCGCAGGAGCGACGGCGGCTGGCCGCCGATCTGGGTCAGCCGGTCGAGCTGGACGTCGAGCCGCGGCAGCGAGCCCAGCAGGCCCCACGTGTAGGGGTGCAGCGGCTGCTCGAAGAGCGAGAAGACCGGCGCCTGCTCGGCGACGCGGGCGGCGTACATGACGACGATCTCGTCGGCGGTCTCCGCGACGACGCCGAGGTCGTGCGTGATCAGGACGACCGCCGTGCCGTGCTCGTGCTGCAGGTCGCGGATCAGCGTCAGGATCTGCGCCTGCGTCGTCACGTCGAGCGCGGTCGTCGGCTCGTCGGCGATCAGGAGTGCCGGGTCGTTGAGCAGCGCCATCGCGATCATCACGCGCTGGCGCATGCCGCCCGAGAACTGGTGCGGGTAGTCGTCGATCCGCTGCTCGGCGCGCGGGATGCCGACCTCCTTGAGCCCCTCGATCGCGATCGCCCGCGCCGTCTTGGACGTCACGTCTCGGTGCAGGAGCACGGCCTCGATCAGCTGGTTGCCGATGCTGAGCACGGGGTTCAGCGACGTCATCGGGTCCTGGAAGATCATCGAGATCTCGCTGCCGCGGAGATCCCGCAGCCGCCGCTTGGACGCCTCGAGGAGGTTCTCGCCCCGGAAGAGCGCCTGGCCGGTCGAGACGGAAGTGTGCTTCTTCGTGGCGTGGAGGAACGCCTCCATCTGCTCGCCCGCGGCCGTCCCCGGCCGCGCGGCGAGGCGCCCGGGCTTCGGGTTGAGGTTGAGGATCGACATCATCGTCACGCTCTTCCCCGAGCCCGACTCGCCCACCACCCCGAGGGTCTCCCCCGGGCGCACGGCGAACGAGACGCCGTCGACGGCCTTCACGATCCCGTCGTCCGTCTTGAAGTACGTGCGCAGGTCGCGGACGTCGAGCAACGGCTCCGCCCGCGTCTCCGCCTCCCGCACGGGGCTCTCCGCCGAGACCGTCACGCGAGCCTGATCCGGGGGTCGATGTACGCGTAGAGGACGTCGACGATCAGGTTGAGGAGGATGATCGCGAGGGTCGCGAAGACGATCACGCCCTGCATCGTCGGCAGGTCGAGGTTGAGGACGCTGTTCAGCGCGAGCCGGCCGAGGCCGGGCAGGTTGAAGATCGCCTCGGTGAAGATCGCGCCGCCGAGCGCGATGCCGATGTCGAGGCCGAGCATCGTCACGATCGGCAGGAGCGCGTTCCGCAGGACGTGCCGGCGGATGACGATCCCCTCGGGCGCGCCCTTCGCGCGCGCGGTTCGCACGTAGTCCTCCCCGAGCGTGTCCATCACGTTCGCGCGGATCATCCGCGCGTAGCTCGCCGCGAAGAGGATCGCGAACGTCAGCCAGGGCAGGATCATGTGGTACGCCCAGTCGGACGGGCCGCCGCACGTCGCCCCCTCCGGCGGGTTGATCACGTCGCAGTAGCCCGCGTTCGGCGTCAGGCCCCACTTGAAGCCGACGAAGTACTGCAGCAGCAGCCCGATCCAGACGACCGGCGCCGAGATCCCGACGAGGACGAAGATCATGGTGGCTCTGTCGAGCAGCGATCGCGGCCGCAGCGCCGAGAGGATCCCGATCGGGAGGGCGATCAGCATCCACAGGATCGCGCCGCCGAAGACGAGCGCCACGGTGACCGGCACGGCCTCGCCGACCATCTCGTTCACCGAGCGGCGGTTGGCGTAGGAGCGGCCGAGTGAGTGATCGACGACGAGGCGCTTGAGGAAGAGGCCGTACTGCTCGTAGACGGGCCGGTCGAGGCCGAGCTGGTGCTCGACGCGGGCGACGTCCTCCGCCGTCGCCGACTTGCCCGCCGCGAGGCGCGCCGGGTCGGCGGGCAGAAGGAAGAAGAGGACGTAGGTGATCATCGTGACGCCGATGAAGAGCACCGCCGCCCAGACGAGTCGCCGTACCAGGTAGTCGAACATTTCCTTGTCTCCCGCGTCGTCCCGCCGAGGGAGGGGCGGCCGCGCGCCGCCCCTCCCTCCGTCGGGTCTACTTGATGCAGGCCACGTTGAGGAGCGGGCCGCTCCCGTGCGCCTCGTTGACCGTGATGCAGCCCACCCGGGACGACAGGAAGATCCTGTCGTTCGAGTTGACGAGCGGGGCCCACGGCGGGTTTTCCCGCATGAGCGCCCCGTCGAGCGCCGCGTAGGCCGTGCCCCGCTTGGAGCCGGTCAGC
>DASTWH010000085.1:0-12538 GCA_035758735.1 Gaiellaceae bacterium | reverse complement strand
CCACTTCGAGGCCGAGCGTCCCGTGCCCCGCCTGGAGAACCGGGTCGTCGAACGGGTGGACGAAGACGCGCCCGGTCTCCTCGACGTACTCGAGCAACCGTTCGTGCGCTTCGGCGGGGCTCGCCGCCGTGAGGTCGACCTCGGCGCCGTAGCCGCGAGTCGCCTCGACCTTCAGCGGGTTCGCCGTGGCCCACATGAAGACGGTGCACGCGATGCCCGCCTCGCGCGCCGCGAACGCGGCGCCCTGCGCGGCGTTCCCGGCCGACCACGTCACGATCCCGCCGGCTTTCTTCTCGTCGGGCAGCGAGTCGACCAGCATGAGCATCCCGCGCGGCTTGAACGAGCCGGTCTTCTGCAGCAGCTCGGCCTTGAGGTGCACGTCGGGACCGAGCGTGCGGCACGTGAGCGTCGGCGTGCGGTGCAGACGGCCCCGGATGACATCGCGTGCACGCTCGATCTCGGCCCGGTCGATCACGGTCCGATCGTACGGGGAACCGCACGCGGCGAGGGGTTGTAGAGGAAGCATGCGTGCGCTCGCCGCCGGACTGCTCGTCGCGGTCTTCGCCGCGACCGCGTCCGCGAAGCTCCCGCCGCCCCCGAGGGAGGTGGCGGTCGTGCCCACGGGGCGCGCGCCGTGCGGCATCGCCGCGCGCGCCGGGAGTATCTGGATCGGTGTGTACGAGACCGGGAAGCTCTTGAAGCACGACGACCGTTCCGGTGCGCACGAGGCCACCGTCGACGTCGGGCGGTGGGCGTGCAAGGTCGCGATCGGACCGGCAGCCGCCTGGGTGACACGGGACCGCGTGGGCGAGCTCGTGCGCGTGTCCCGGGGATCGGGACGCATCGAGCGCGTGCGGGTCGGCACAGGATCCTTCGACGTCCTGCTGGCCCATGGTTCGGTGTGGACGGCGAGCTGGGACCACGCGGCGATCGTCCGGGTCGACCCGAGCACGCGCCGCCTCGAACGCGTCTACAAGGACGGACCGAACCCCGCCGGCGTCGCGTCGTGCGGCGGACACGTCTGGGTCGGACACGGCCGCGAGGCGACGTGGCTGACGGCGATCGACCCTCGCTCGAACCACATGCGACGCGTCGATGTCGTAGTGAAGGCGCCGGCCTGGCCGCGGTGCGTCCGCGGCGAGCTCTGGGTGACGACGACCGACTCCGTTCTCCAGCTGAATCCGCGCACAGGAGCCCTCGTCGGCCACTATCGGCTCGGAGGCACGCCGGCCGAGGCCGCCGCCGGACCGGACGGGCTCGTGTGGGTCACGGACAAGGAACGCTCCGTCGTCCATCGCATCGACGGAGCGAATCGCCACGTCCTCGACTCGTTCTCCGCCGGGCCAGGCGCGTACGCCCTGGCACGGGCGGGCGACGCGATGTGGGTCACGAGCTTCGCCGGGGCGGACGTCCGGAAGTTCGTGCCGTAGACACGCGTCCGCCTCACGCGGCGAGAATGCGCGTGTGGAGAGCCCTTCGCGACCACCGGTCCGACTCGTCCTCCGCGACGGCGATCTGCAGCGGAGCCGTCTGACCGTCTTCTTCCGGCTGATCCTCGCGATCCCGCTCCTCATCTGGGTGACGCTGCGCGGCATCGCGGCAGGGGTGGCGAGCATCGTGAACTGGCTCGCGGTTCTCGTGCAGCGCGAGGTCCCCGAGAGCACACACGACTTCTGCGCGAACTACGTCCGCTACTCGACGCAGGTCAGTGCGTACGTCCTCCTCGCAGCGGACCCCTACCCGTGGTTCCGTTACCAGCCCGACTACCCCGTCGACGTGGAGATCGACCGACCCGTGCAGCAGGGACGCTGGGGTGGGTTCTTCAGGCTGATCCTCGCCCTCCCGGCGCTGCTCCTGGCGACGGCTCTCGGGAGCGGCTTCGCGACGACGACGCCCGGCCAGGGCTCGGTCGCCTCGAACGGGAACGAGGAGGAGGCCGTGGTGTGGGGCTTGTCGTCGTTCGGAGGGGCCGCGGCTGCGTGCGCCCTCCTCGCCTGGTTCTTCATCGTCGCGCTCGGCCGGTCGCCGCGCGGCTTGCGCGATCTCGTGACCTTCGCCCTCGGCTACGGCGCACAGGCGGCCGCGTACCTGTTCCTGCTCACGCCGCGCTACCCCACCTCGGACCCGAGGCTGGCCGAGCCGTACTCGCAGCTGCCGACGCATCCCGTGCGCGCCGTCGTAACCGATGATCTCGCGCGCCCGCGCCTCACCGTCCTCTTCCGACTCTTCCTCGCGATCCCCCACTTCGTCTGGTTCCTGCTGTGGACGATCGCAGTCTTCTTCGTCGGGTTCGTCGCCTGGATCGTCGCGCTCGTTCTCGGGCGGCTGCCTCTGCGGCTCCATCGCTTCTTCGCCGCATACGTCCGCTACGCCACCCACCTGGTCGCGTTCGTCTACCTGATCGGCCGCCGCTTCCCCGGCTTCACGGGTCGTGTGGGGTCGTACGGCATCGACGTCGAGATCGATCCGCCCGAGCGCCAGAGGCGCCTCACGATCCTCTTCCGGTTCCTCCTCGCGTTCCCGGCGTTCGTGGTGGCGAGCGCGCTCGGCGGAGTCGCGGCCGTCATCGCCTTCCTCGCGTGGTGGTACGCGCTGTTCACGGCGCGCATGCCCGAAGGGATGCGGAATCTCGGGGTCACATGCCTGCGCTACTCCGCGCAGACGTACACGTACTCGCTGCTCGTGACCGGGCGCTACCCGTACGCGGCTCCCGTGCTGCGTGACCCGGGGCCGGGACCGGAGCCCAGGCCGAACTTCGCCCCGCCGGAGCCCGTGCTCGGAGAAACCTTCTGAGGATCGTCCTCGCCGTGCTCGGCGTCGCAGCGCTCGCGCTCGGTGCGTTCCTCCTGTACCCGACGGCCGTCCCGGACGGCCTCGCGCTCCCGTCGGTGGACGTCGACGCGGTGTTCGGCGCCGACTTCGTCGACCGGGCGAAGCGCTACGAGCGCTTCTTCTACGTCAACTGGGTGCTCGCGCAGATCGCCCTCTTCGTCACGCTCTGGATCTACGCGAGGCGAGGCGCCGCATTCGCGCGCGAGTCGTCGGCGGGGCCGATCGGCACGGGCATGCTGCTCGGGATGCTCGGCCTGGCGATCGCCTGGCTCGTGCACGTCCCTTTCGCGCTCGCGTCGCACTGGTGGCAGCGGCGCTGGGACCAGAACGACCTCAGCTACCTCGACTGGTTGTTCGAGGACTGGGCGGTCCTCGCGGCGCAGTTCCTCTCGATCTGCGTCGCACTGCTCATCGTCATGGGCCTCGCGCGCTGGCTCGGCGAGCGATGGTGGCTGCCGGGCGCCGCCGTGTTCGTGGGAATCGCCGCCCTGTTCTCCTTCGTCGCGCCGTACCTCTACTACGGAACAGCGCCGGTCGAGAGGAAGCCGCTGCTCGAGGCCGCGCGCACGTACGAGCAGGAGCTCGGCGTCGGACACATCCCGCTCCGCGTCGAGGAGGTCAGTGCGGATACGGAGCAGGCGAACGCCTTCGCATTCGGGCTCGGCCCCTCGCGGCGCGTCGTCTTCTGGGACACGATCCTCGAGCCTCCGTTCACGGAAGCGGAGCAGAAGGTCGTGCTCGCGCACGAGCTCGCGCACCACTCGCAGCGCCACCTCCCGAAGGGTCTCGCCTGGTTCGCGCTGTTCGCGATCCCCGGTGCCTGGATCCTCATGCGGGCTACGCGCAGACGCGGTGGCATGGGGAACCCGACGGCCGTGCCCCTCGCGCTCTTCGTCGTCGCCGCCTTACAGCTCGCGACCGCGCCGCTCTCGAGCGCGATCTCACGGCGAATGGAGGCGGAGGCCGACTGGAAGGCGCTCACGGTGACGCACGACCCGGCCGCCCTCGAGGGGCTCATGGTCGAGTTCTCGAAGACCGGTCTCGGCGATCCTGATCCGCCGTTCATCTCGCAGCTCGTGTTCGGGACGCACCCGACGCTCGCCGACCGCGTCGCCATGGCGCGGGCGTACGCCGACGGAGCTAGGTGAGGGTGTACTCGGGGCCGGAGCCGCCCTCGGGCGGCGTGAGGCGTCCGCCCTTCGCCGTGATCGCGCCGCACTGGACGCAGTTCGAGGGCGTGATCTCGACGGTGACCATGCCGTTCCCGACATCCCGTCCGACCTCGTACACGTGTGCCGGGCACATCCAGTGCCAGGCCTCGGCCACCGGGCGGCGCACCGTCGTGCGCACCTTCAGGTGGCTCGGCTGGTCGTCGCGTGTCCGGTTCCCGGACGCGAAGACCGAGGAGAGCTTGTCGAAGACGTACGAGCCGTCGGGCGCGGGATAGCGGGAGGCGCGTCCCGTCTTCCGCAGCGGCGCGGCGGCGTTCGGATGGGTCGGGAACCGGCCGTTCGGAGCACGTCCCTTCGTGACCGTCATCGCACTCGCGAGCGCACCGCCCACGAAGAAGCCCCTGTCGAACGCCTGGCGCATGTTCCTGACCTCGTACAGCTCGTTCCACAGCGGGCTCGCCTTGAGCGACTCGTCGTAGGAGTCGAGCGCGCCGACCCGCGAGACGACCTCTCCGCGCTGTAGCGCGCGGAAGGCGGCCTCCGCCGCCAGGCGGCCCGACTCGATCGCGTAGTGGACGCCCTTGAGCCGCGGCACGTTGACGAGTCCCGCTCCCTCGCCGACGAGCATCAGGCCGGGAGCGTTGAACCTCCGCGGGAACGAGTGGTACCCGCCCTCGGTGATCGTCTTCGCCCCCCATGCGACCCGCTCGCCGCCGCCGAGGATCTTCCAGACGAGCCGGTGCGTCTTGAACTCCTGGAGCACGTCGTGGACGGAGAACTCGACGTCGGTCGCCTCGAGCCCCGCGACGAAGCCGACGGTGACGAGCTCGTCGCCCATCGGGTAGATGAACGACCCGCCGAACTCGCCGAAGCCCGCCGACGTGCGCAGCGGCCAGCCCATCGTGTGGACGATCTTGCGAAGCGGCTTCCGTACCCGCCACACCTCCTTCACGCCGAGCGCCCAGATCTGCGGGTTCTCGCCGTGCAGACCGAACTGGTCGATCGCTGCGGCGGTCAGGTAGCCCTGCGTGCCCTCGGCGAGCACCGTCAGGTCGGCGACGACGTCGTTTCCCGCCTCGAATGTCGGCAGCTGCTCCCCGTTGCGACCGCGCCCACGGTCTCCCGTGCGCGCTCCGACCACCCGGCCGTGCTGCACGAGGAGCTTCGTCGCCGCGGTCTCGGGCAGGACGACCGCGCCGACCGCCTCGGCCTGCTCCGCGAGGAAGCGACCGAGCTCGGACACCGAGAGGATGAGGTTGCCATGGTTCCGCATCGTCGGCGGCGGGGGGATCCGCAACGCCGAGCGGCGCGTCAGCACGTACACGGCCTCCCCCGGCACCTCCCCGTAGGTCGGGAAGTCGGCGGTCTTCAGCCGTCCCTTGAAGAGCTCGCGCAGCGGCGACGGGTTGACGACCGCGCCCGAGAGGAGGTGCGACCCAGCCTGCTTGCCCTTCTCGAGGACGGCGATCGGGACGTCGCCGAGTCGCTCACGAACCTCGGGATGCTCCTCCAGGAGCTGGCCGAGTCGGATCGCGCACGCCAGGCCACCCGGGCCGGCGCCGACGATGAGCACGCCGACGTCGATCCGCTCGTCCGGCGGGTCGGTCGGCGCGCCGACTGCGTCGATCGCGCCGAACGGCGGGCTGAAGTCGATCGGCCTGGCCACGAGCCGTCCTCAGCCTCGCGAGCGCACGAGCTCCGTGAGCTTCGGGACGATCTGGTGGAGGTCGCCGACAACGCCGATGTCGCAGAAGTCGAAGATCGGCGCGTTCGGGTCCTTGTTGATGGCCACGATCGTCCCCGACGCCTGCATCCCGACCTTGTGCTGAATCGCGCCGGAGATGCCACACGCGATGTACAGCCTCGGCGAGACCGTCTTGCCCGTCTGGCCGACCTGCGTCGAGTACGGGTACCAGCCGGCATCGACGACGGCGCGCGTCGCGCCCACCGCGCCACCGAGCGCTGCGGCGAGCTCCTCCAGCATCGTGAAGCCCTCGGGCGAGCCGAGGCCGCGCCCGCCGGCGACGATGACGTCAGCGTCCTCGATCGACGGACCGCTCGACTCCTCCTGGGTCTGCTCGACGAGCGTCGCGAGCGTCGAGAAGTCGGAGAACGAGGTCTCGAACGTCTCGACCTCGGCGCTGCCGCCGGACTCGACGGGATCGAGCGCGCCGGAGCGGATCATCCCGAGCTTCGGGCTGCCTCTCCAGCCGACGTCTGCGATGACGGTGTCACCGAGCGCCGGTCGCGTGCCGACGAGCTCGCCGTCCCGCTCGGCCAGGTCGGTGAGGTCCCAGTTCAGGCCCGCGTCGAGGCGGGCGGCGAGACCGGCCGCCACGTCCGCCGAGAGGACGGACGCGCCGAAGAGCACCGCGTCCGGCCTCGTTTGCTCGACGAGCGTCGCGAGCGCGTCCACCCGCGGCTGCGGGAGCGGCGAGGCCAGCTCTGGGGCGTCGCATGCGTAGACCCTCGTCGCGCCGAACGCCCCGGCGCCTGCCGCGACCTCGGCTGCTCCATCCCCGAGCACGACCCCGACGGCGTCGCCGAGCGAGGCCGCCTTTGCGAGCACGCCCAGCCCGCCCTTCTCGAGCGCACCGTGGTAGTGCTCGAGGTAGACGAGCGACTTCACAGGAGCTTCCTCTCGACGACGAGATCGAGCACCTTCTGCGCCGCCGACCCGTCGTCCTCGATCTTCACCTGGTCGCCGCGCGACGCCGGCGGGCCGAGCTCGAGCACGGTCGTCTTCGAGCCGGCCTCGCCCGCGGAGTCCCCATCGACCCCGACGTCGGCGAGGGAGAGGGTCTCCTGCGATTTCGTCTTCGCGCCCATGATCCCCTTGAGCGACGGGTAGCGCGGCTCGTTGATCGCGTCCGAGACGGCGACGACAGCGGGCAGCGGAGCGCGGATCACGTCGTAGCCGTGTTCCGTCTGCCGCTTTCCCGTCACCGAGTCGCTGTCGGTCGTGAGCGACGCGACCTGGGAGATCGCGGGCCGGCGGAGCCTCTCCGCCACGGCCGCCCAGAGCACGGCGCCGTCGCTGTCCCCGGATGACTGGCCGAAGAGGACGAGGTCCGCGGACTCGCGCTCGAGTGCGCCCGCGAGTGCGCGCGCGGTTCCGAGCAGATCCGAGCCGGCGGCCGCCTCGTCGGTGACGAGCACGGCTCGATCGGCCCCCATGGCGAGCGCCTTGCGCAGAGCGTCGACCGCCTTCTCCGGCCCCATGCACACGAGGACAACCTCCCCGCCCTGGGCCTCCTTGATCCGGAGCGCCTCCTCGACGGCGTTCAGGTCGGTCGGGTTGAGCGCCGCCTCGCCGGAGCGGTCGAGCCGCTTCGTCACCGGGTCGATCCGCTTGTGCACGGTCGCATCCGGCACCTGCTTGACGCAGACGGCGATCTTCACGGCGCGGACTCTATCGGCGGCACCGCGGGCGCCTCCGCGCGAAGCGACGGCGTCTCGGGCGGCGTGCCGCGGTCGATTCCCTGTTAGCCTCGTGCCCTCGCGCGCGCACCGGAGCGCACCGCCCATGAGACGCCACCGGACGACAGCCGTCTTCCTCGTTCTCGCTGGCCTCGTCGCCGCCGTGTCGACGACCCCGGCGAGCGGGCGCCAGTCCGGGGCCGTCCCGCGGCTCGTCTTCCCGCTCGTCGCGAAGACCGACCTGTGGGACAACTACGGCGACCCACGGCCGAACGGCCGACACGCGGGCATCGACATGGAGAACCCCTGGCGTGCGCCCGTCGTCGCGGTCGAGGACGGGTCGGTCAAGTACTGGGACTCCGGGCTCGGCGGCTGCATGCTCTACCTCTACGGACGAAGCGGCACGACCTACATGTACATCCACCTCAACAACGACCTGACGGCGCGGAACGACAACAAGGGCGGCTGCGCGAAGGGGATCTCGTTCGCCGTTCCCGATGGGGCAAGAGTGACCGCAGGCCAGCAGATCGCGTGGAACGGCGACTCCGGCGATGCGAACGGCAACCCGCACCTCCACTTCGAGGTACACCCGAACGACGGCGCCGACGTGAACCCCTACAGGCACCTCAAGCGCGCGGTGAAGCCGCTCTTCGCAGCGCCCGCGGGAGCGGTTTTCAGCCTCGCGCTCCGCGGCAAGCTCGTCGCAGCGGGGGCCGGGGCCGCCACGCTCGACGTCGACCGAGTTCGTCAGTACCCAGGCGGTCGCTGGCTCGACATCGACGAACGGGAGGTCGAGCTCTCCGTCCCGCTCGGCACCGATACCGGGCTTTTCGACGAGCTCGCGGGGAGCACACTGCGCCCACTGAAGAAGCCGGCGGGCGTCACGGCGTACACGCTGAAGGCGAACGCGACGCCCGGCGCGATCGTCGGCGCGCCCGGCGCGCTGCTCCTCGGACGCGTCGCCGCGAAGTAGGACGACGCACGACGCAGTCGAAAGGGGGTGGATGATGGCCGGGGGGCTGACCATCCTGATGCCTGTGTTCAACGAGCTCGCGACCATCGAGGCCGCGGTCGAGGACGCGCTGTCCGCAGAGCTGCCCGTCGGGCATCGAGAGCTCGTCGTGGTCGACGATGGCTCGTCGGACGGCACGCGCGAGCTTCTCGCCGGGCGAACGTGGCCGCAGAACGTGCAGATCGTGCTCCACGAGCGGAACCTGGGCAAGGGTGCGGCGATCCAGACCGCACTCCAGCATGCGACCTGCGAGTACGCCGCGATCCTCGACGCCGATCTCGAGTACCGCGCAGGGGACCTCGCGGAGGTCCTGGAGCCGCTCATCTCGGGCGAGGCGCGCGTCGTCTTCGGCACTCGCGCGTGGACCTCCCAGTCGTCGTTCAGCTTCTGGTACGTGATGGGGAACAAGGCCGTCACGATGGCCACGAACGTCCTCTACAACTGCTGGATCTCGGATGTGATGACGTGCCACAAGGCCATGCACACGGATCTCTTCCGGTCTCTTCGGCTTCGCGAGCGTGGATTCGCCATCGAGCCGGAGATCGCGGCACGCCTGCTCCGCTCCGGCGAGCGGATCCACGAGGTGCCGATCTCGTACAGGGCGCGCACGCGTGAGGCAGGGAAGAAGCTCACGACGCTCGACGGAGTGCGCGTCCTGCGCACTCTCGTCCGCTGTCGCCTGACGTGAGCGAGGTGGCGGTCACGAGCCGCTCACACGCACCGGCGTCGGCCACCGGCGCACTGGTCGCCGGGACGTACGCCGTCCTGGGCTTCTTCCTCCTCGTGCCCCGGCTCGCGGGGCTCGGCGACGGGCTGAGAAGCGACGAGATCGTGTCCCTTCGGGACTACATCCGGGAGGGTCCAAGCGTGATCCTCGCCGGCACCTACATCCCGAACAACCACGAGCTGTTCAGCCTCCTCGGATGGGCGATCACCTCTGTCGTCGGTGAGTCGGCAGCGGCGCTCCGCCTCGCGTCGATCGTGCCGTTCGTCGTCGGCATCGCCCTCGTCACCGCCTGGCTCCATCGGCGGCTCGGCCCGGCGTCCGGCGTGTTCTTCCTCTTCTTCGTGACCGCGTCGCCGCTCCTGCTCGACATCACCCGCCACGCACGCGGGTACGGGCTCGCGTTCCTCGCGATGAGCGTCATGACTCTTGCGGCGCTCGAGCTCGTGCGCGAGCCACGCACGTGGATCGTCGTCGCGTTCTTCGCCGCCGGTGTCGTCGGCACGCTGACGCTGCCGATCTTCGGAGTCGCGTTCGGCACGACGGCGACCGTCCTCCTCGTGCATCGCGCGCTCCGCTGGCAGGCCGCGATCGGGATTGCGGCCTCCCTGGTGGCGGTCCTCGCCTGGTACGGGCCGCACCTCGACGATCTCGCCCAGAACTCGCGCCAGGAGTACGGGCGCAGGATCGAAGGGGCGTGGGTCGTCACCGCGCCCATCGACCAGATCGTCGTCCCTGCGCTCGGATGGATCGACGAGACGCTCGTCGTGCCCGGCGTCGGATCCGCCCTTCTGACCGCGGCCGTCCTGCTCCTCATCGTGTCCAGCCCGTTGCTGCGCAAACTGGACGACGCGCTCGTCCTCTGCGCCGGTGCCGTCACGACCGTCGCGACGGTCTGGTTCACGCAGACGTACGCGGTGCCGCGCTTCTTCAGCTTCCTGCTCGTGCCGTTGCTCATGCTCCTGGCCACCGGCGTCGCCAACGTCCTCGAGCAGATGGTCGAGCGACGCCGGGCCGGCGTGCGCAGCGTCGTCGCCGTCGGGCTCGTCGGCGTGGCCGTGCTCCTCGCGGCGCCGAACATGTGGAGGATGGCGACGCTGCCGAGCGACGCGGCGCGCGACGTCGCAGCGGCGATACGCGAGGACGCCGGGCCGTCTACTCCGGTCTTCGCCTACGTCCCCTACCCGCACGACATCGAGTACTTCCTCGGCCGTCGCGTCCACCTCGTGCGGAAACCGGCGCAGCTCGCCGCGATGTGCTCATCTCCCAACGACACCGTATTCGTCTCGCACCTGTGGTTGCTCCCCGCAGTCGAGGTCGGATGCACCGCGCGGCCGGGGACACGCCACGTCACGTTCCGGCAGTACGCTCGCACCGGCCGGATCGACGTCTGGTTCATCCCGCCGAAGTCGTCATGACGCCCGGCCCGAGGCGACGCGCGTGGCGCCCGTGGACATCCGCGGCGTACGGCGTCCTCGGCGCGACCCTCCTCTGGTCGCGGCTCGCCGAGCTGGGACACAGCTTCTGGACGGACGAGATCCTCATGGTCTCGCAGTACGTCAGGAAGGGCCCGCACGAGATCCTGGCCGGCCCGACCCTGAGCCACGAGCTTCTCGCGCTCCTCGCCTGGGCGACAGACGGGATCACCGGCGAGTCCGAGATCGCGTTCCGCCTGTGGTCCGCAGTGCCGTTCATCGCGGGCGTCGTCGTCGTCACGTGGTGGCTGCACGTCCGGCTCGGCGCTCTCTCGGGCGTGCTGTTCCTCTTCCTCGCGACCGTCTCTCCCGAGCTGCTGGACATCACACGGCAGGCGCGGGGTTACGGCCTCGCCTTCCTGGCGATGAGCGTCGTCGTCGTGGCGGCACTCGAGGCGCGACGGACCCGACGCACCGAGGCAATCGTCGCTTTCTGTGTCGCAGGCGTGCTCGGCACGTGGACCCTCCCCCAGACCGGCATCGCGTTCGTCGTCACGGGCGCCGTCCTCCTCACCGTCCGTGAGCTCCGTCGTCCGGTCGCGCTGGGCCTCGCGCTCTCCGTCGCGGCAATCGTCGCCTGGTACGCACCCCACCTCGGCGCGGTCCGCTCCTCGTCGCAGATCGAGGACGGCGTCCAGATCGGATTTCCCTGGGTGCTGACCGCACCGATCGACCAGATCCTGCTTCCCGCGCTGCTGTGGATCGACGGGACGGTCGTGGTCGCCGGCATCGTCTGGCTGCCGCTCGTCCTCCTCGCCGTGATCGTCGCCGCGGCGAGCCCGCTCCTCCATGACCGCGTCTCGGCGTGGACCCTCTGTGCCGGCGTCCTGGCGACCATCGTCGTGCTCTGGATCGGGCAGGCGTACGTGATCCCGCGCTACCTGAGCTACCTCCTCGTCCCTCTGTTCGTGCTCGTCGCAACCGGTGCTGCATCGATCCTCGGTCGCGCGGCGCGACGCGAGGCCGTGCTCCGCGCCGTCGTCTGCCTCGTCGTCCTCGGGGTGCTCGGTGTGCGCTTCGTCGTGCTCGCGCCCGACGTGGTCGGCCTCCCGCGCGAGGCGAACCGCGATGCCGCCGAGGTCGTGAAGTCACGAGAGACGCCGACGCGAGTGCTCGTGTACGCGCGCAACCCCCAGAGCGTCGGCTTCTACCTCGACGGTCCGCTTCTCGACCTCCGGGGACGCGACGTCGCCGGTGCCGTCTGCGGTCAGTCGGCGCCGGTCTTCTATGTCGTCCAACCCTTCACGCTCGGAGCCGTCGACGTGCCCTGCCTCGACCGGCTCGGCGTCGAGCGCAGCCACTTCCGGCAGTACGCCCGCGGTGACGAGACCGACGTCTGGCTCGTGCCGCCCGCGAGCTAGTCCTACGGAGCGGCCGGGCGCTGCCAGAGCTGGGCGCTCACGCGCCAGCCGAACGTGTGCTCCTCGACGAGGCGGTGCTCGCCGAAGCCCAGCGGAGCGCGGATCGATGCAGGCAGGTCATGGCCGGTCTCCGACCAGGTGAGCACCCAGACGGAGTCGGCCGTCGACAACGAGGACACGTTCGCGCCGTAGTACTCCGCAGCGGTGTGCGACCACCAGGGAACGACCACGACCTCGTTCTCACCGCTTCGCTCGGCCGCGAATTGCGCAGCCGCCCGCCAGTCCTCGCCGCGCCAGTTCGTACTGCCCGAATACGAATACCACTGGACGAGAGCGACCGCCGTCGCCGTCGTCGCCACGACGAGGAGCGTCGCACCGAGACGACGCGCAACGCCCGTCACGGCAAGGGCGGCGAGCAGCGCGAACGCCGGAGCGGCCGCGACGAGGTAGCGATCGAGAAACACGTGCTGAGCGACCGAGACCACGACCGCGACGACGAACGGTGAGAAGGCCCACACGACGAGCCACGTCGCCATGCTCCG
>DASTWH010000190.1:0-2939 GCA_035758735.1 Gaiellaceae bacterium | reverse complement strand
ACGGGGTGCGACTTGCCCTTGAGCGTGAGCGCCTCCACGGGCTCGAGCTGGACGGCATCGCGCACGAGGAGGCGCGTCTCGTCTCCGATGAGGATCTCCCCCGCTGCGGCAGCCTGCTCGAAGCGAGCGGCGACGTTCACCGCGTCGCCGGTCACCAGCGTCTCGCCCTCGCCGCCGACGACCACCTCGCCGGTGTTGATCCCGATACGCGCCTCGAGCCCGTGCTCGGAGATCGCCTCCCGCATCTCGGAGGCGGCTCGCACCGCGCGGAGCGCGTCGTCCTCGTGCGACGTCGGGATGCCGAAGACGGCCATCACGGCGTCCCCGACGAACTTCTCGACGGAGCCGCCGTGACGCTCGAGGATGACTCGCAGATCCTCGAAGTAGCGCCGCATCCGCCCGCGAAGTGCCTCTGGATCCGTCGACTCTCCCAGCGCGGTCGAGCCGACGAGGTCGCAGAAGACGACGGTGACGACCTTGCGCTGCTCGCGCGCCGGCTCGGAAGCGAGCGGCGCGGCGCACGACATGCAGAAGCGTGCCTCGGCGGGGTTCTCCACCCCGCAGCTCGGACACGCCGCCATGGCCGCGGAGTCTACGAGCGAACCGGCTGCAGCTCGGCGAGCTCGATGTCCGCAGCCAGCGTCGCCGCGAACGTGGGATCGAACCGACCGGCACCCACCTCGCGCACCGACGCAGCGCCCGCAGCGACGGCGACTCGCACCGCGTAGTCCGGCGAGCGCTCCTCGGAGATCGCCGCGAGGAACTGGCCGAGCAGGACGTCCCCCGAGCCGACTCCGGACACCGGCTCGACGTGCGGCGCGAATGCGCGGATCCGTCGCGTCTTGCGGCCGAGCCGCATCAGGGCGAAGCAGCCGTTCTCGAGCGTGATGAGCACGTTCCGCGCGCCCATCTCCGCGATCGCGTCGAGCGCCATGAGGAAGTCGTCGTCGTCCTCGAGCTCCTGCCCGACGAGCCCCTCGGCCTCGCGCTGGTTCGGCGAGACGAGGAACGGCCCGGCCTCGACCGCGAGTCGAAGGGGCTCACCCTCGCTGTCCAGGACGACCCGCACGTCGCGTCGTCCGAGGTCGCGGACGGCATCCGCGTAGAACGTCATCGGCACCTTGCGCGGCAGCGACCCGGAGAGCACGACGAAGTCCGCGCCGCGCGAGAGGTAGTGGAGCTTCTCCATGAGCATCTCGAGCTCGGTCGCCGAGACCTCCGGACCCCACTCGTTGATCTCCGTATGTGTGCCCGCCGTCGGATCGACGACCGCGGTCGACGTCCGCGACTCGTGCCCGATGCGCACGAAGTCGTTGAGGATCGCCTCGGACGTCAGCTCCTCGATGATCCGCGTCCCTGTCCGCCCGCCCGCGAGCCCGGTGGCGACGACCGGGACCTCGAGGATCTTCAGCGTGCGCGCGACGTTGATCCCCTTGCCGCCCGCGAGGACGAGCACCTCGCTCGACCGGTGCCGGAACCCGATCTGGAAGACGGGAACGGTCAGCGTGCGGTCGAGTGCCGCGTTCGTCGTCACCGTGACGATCACGTGACCATCCCCCAGAGGTTCCTGACCGTCTCCGTCGCGTACCACTGCGCCTTGGCCCACAGCCCTGCGTCCGGCACGGACTCGGCGGCGACGAGGTTCGACGAGGCGACGAGCCGGTTGCCGTCGTACACCTCGACGCGCCCGAGGCGGTCACCCTTGGCGATCGGGAGCGCGAGGGCCGTCGGTGCGACGACGCGCTCGACGAGCGAGCGGCCGACGCGGATCGAGCTTGCGACGCCGCGCGGGGCGACGAGGTCGACATCCGATCGGCCGTACGCGGTCGTCGCGGTCGCGTAGATACGCGAGGTGTCGATCACCTGCACCGAACGGTACTGATCGAGCCCATAGGTGAGCAGTGCCCTGAGCGCGTCGTTCCGCGAGCTGCGGGAGCCGCTGCCGAGGACGGCTCCGTACACCGTCGTGTCCCCGCGCTGTGCCGCGGCCGCCTGCGACCACCCGGCCGCGCGTGTGTGGCCCGTCTTGCCCGCGACGAGCGGGCCCCAGCTCGCGAGAAGGTCGTCGGTCGTCGTGAACGTCCTGCCACCGGGGAGCGAGAGGGTCTCGCGCGACAGGGCCTCTCGGATGAACGGGATCCCGAGCGCGAAGCGCACGAGTGCCGTCGTGTCGCGCGCGCTCGAGACGTGACCCGTCTCGTCGAGGCCGTGCGGATTCTCGAAGTGCGTGTCCGTGAGTCCGAGGTCTGTTGCCTTCTCGTTCATCAGCTCCACGAACCGATCGACAGAACCCTTTCCGACATGAAGTGCGAGCGCCTCTGCCGCGTCGTTCGCGCTCGGAATGAGGGTCGCTCGCAGCAGCTCGGCGACCGTCAGCTCCTCCCCGGCCCGAAGGTAGACCGTCGACTCACCGATACCCGCCGCCCGAGGGCTCACTCGCACCACGTCGCCGAGCTTCGCGTGCTCGAGAACGACGATTGCCGTCATCAGCTTCGTGATGCTCGCGATCGCGCGTGGGCGTGCGGAGTCTCGGCCCGCGAGGACCGAGCCGTCCTCGCCGACCAGGTACCAGGCCGCAGCCGCGACTTTCGGTTCGGTCGCCTGAGCGCCTGCGCTCGAGGCGAGGGTGAAGGTCGCGAGTGCGGCGACGAGAGCGACGACGGCGATCGGAGCTCGGCGCATCAGCGCGCGACAATCTACTGGAGGCGCGCTACCAGCCGGCCGCGGCCCACACCTGGGCGGCGAGTTGCTGGGCCTCCGCGCCCGCAGCGGAGCGCCAGTCGGCCTCGCTCTCCCGGTAGGCGAAGATCACGGACCGGGAGGCCGTGACGAGTGCGCTGGCGGGCCCTGCGGTGAACGCCCGGGCGACGTCGGCGGGCGTCGCCCCCTGTGCGCCGACGCCGGGAAGCAGCATCGGCGAGTGCGGAAGGAGGCGGCGC
>DASTWH010000332.1:0-2757 GCA_035758735.1 Gaiellaceae bacterium | reverse complement strand
CGTGCTCCTCACGGTGCTCGGGCTCGACGCCTCCTCGAGCAACCTCGTCGTCGTCGGCGGGATCATCCTGACGCTCGCGATCACCATCCCGGTGTTCGCGCTGTTCAACGCCGCGATCGAGCGGGTCGCGTACCGGCCACTCCGCAACGCGCCGCGGCTGACGCCGCTGATCACCGCCGTCGGGATGTCGTTCATCGTCTCGAACATCTCGCTCGCGCTCTACGGCGTCGACTACGAGAGCGGCTCCGACCTGCTTCCGCAGGGCGCGGCGTTCACGATCGGCGACATCCGCGTCACCTGGAAGCTCGTCTTCGCGCTCGCGATCATCGTGCCGGCGCTCGTCGCGCTCAGCTGGTTCGTGGGCTACACGCGGCAGGGCAAGGCGATGCGCGCCGTCGCCCAGGACACCGAGGCGTCGGCGATGATGGGGATCAACGTCAACCGCACGATCTCGGTGACGTTCGTGATCGCGGGCGCCCTCGCGGCGGTCGCCGGCCTCGTGTTCCTCCTCGAGTACAACATCCGCTACGACACCGGCTTCGAGCTCGGGCTGATCGCGTTCACCGCGGCGGTGCTCGGCGGCATCGGCAACCTCGCGGGCGCGGTCCTCGGCGCGCTGGTGATCGGCTTCGTGCAGTCGTTCAACGAGGGCCTGACATGGCTCGCACCCGGCGGTGACTGGACGCGCTCGATCGTGTTCGGGATCCTGATCGCGGTGCTCGTGTTCCGGCCGGAAGGCATCCTCGGGGAGCAGACGCCCGAGGGCGCATGACGGGTCTCGCCGACCGCGCGAAGGGCCTCGGCGGAAGCCGGAACGTCTGGCTCGTCCCGGCGCTGATCCTGCTCGGGATCATCTACCCCTTCATCGAGGAGGGGCTCTCCGACCTCCCGCTGATCGGCGACTTCATGCCGTCCACGGGGACGCTCGTCGTGATGATCGCGTTCACGATGATGGCCGTCGGGCTCAACATCGTGGTCGGCTACTGCGGCCTCCTCGACCTCGGCTACGTCGCCTTCTACGCGGTGGGCGCGTACACCGCCGGCTGGCTCGCCTCCCAGCACTTCAGCGGGGTGACGCTCCACTTCGGCTCGTCGGTCGACAACGACCTCGTCGGCATCCACATGACGATGTGGATCGTCCTGATCGTGGCGGGGCTCACGACGATGCTCGCCGGGATCCTCATCGGCCTCCCGACGCTGCGCCTGCGCGGCGACTACCTGGCGATCGTGACGCTCGGCTTCGGCGAGATCATCCCGCAGGTCGTCCGCAACGGCGACAGCTTCGGCGGCTTCAACCTCACGAACGGCACCTTCGGGATCGCGCCGATCGACCCGGTGGGCTTCCCGCTCCTCAGCGCGATCGGGCTGCCCGACAACTTCCAGACCTCGGACAACCGCGAGCGCTGGTACTACCTCGTCGCCCTCCTGCTTCTGCTCCTCACGGTCTTCTGCTCCGTCCGGCTGCGGGACTCACGGCTGGGGCGGGCGTGGATCGCGATCCGCGAGGACGAGACGGCAGCGGCCGCGATGGGCGTGCCGCTCATGCGGACGAAGACGTGGGCCTACGCCCTGGGTGCGTTCTTCGGCGGCGTCGCCGGCGCCTACTACGCGAGCTTCAAGTCCGGCGCCTTCCCGGCGGACTTCTACTTCAACATCTCCGTCTTCCTGCTCTGCATGGTGATCCTGGGCGGGATGGGCAGCATCTGGGGCGTGGTCGTCGGCGGGATGATCCTCGCGTACCTCAACTTCAGCGGGCTCTCGACAATCGGCTCGAAGATCCAGGACGCGGGGCTCGACTTCGAGCCGACGAAGTACCAGTTCGGGATCTACGGGATCATCATCGTGCTGATGATGCTGTTCCGCCCCGCGGGCCTCATCCCCGAGCGCCGTCACAAGATCGAGCTCGAGGAGGGCGTGCACGACACGCCGTTCTACGACGTCCAGACCGAGGGCACGCTCACCGACCGCGATCGGAGCGACGACTGATGGCCGCCGACGACCTCCTCGTGGTGACGCAGCTCCGCAAGGAGTTCGGCGGCCTCGTGGCGACCGACGACGTCGACTTCACGATCCCGCGCGGCTCGATCGTCGCCCTGATCGGGCCGAACGGCGCGGGCAAGACGACGTTCTTCAACCAGCTCACAGGCGTCTACAAGCCGACGTCGGGGTCGATCGTGTTCGACGGGACCGAGGTCGTGGACATGCCGCCGCACGCGATCACTGCGCTCGGGATCGGCCGCACGTTCCAGAACATCCGGCTGTTCGCCCAGATGAGCGCGCTCGAGAACGTGCTCGTCGGGATGCACTGCAGGCTGCGCAGCGGGATCCTCGGCGCGATCCTCCGGACGGGGCGTGTGAAGCGCGAGGAGGCGGAGGCCCGCGACCGTGCACGCGAGCTGCTCGTCTACTGCGGGCTCCCCCGGCGCCACTCGGAGCGGGCGGGGAGCCTGCCGTACGGCGATCAGCGGCGACTGGAGGTCGCGCGGGCGCTCGGGACCGACCCGAAGCTCCTGCTGCTCGACGAGCCGACCGCCGGGATGAACCCCCAGGAGACCGCCGACTTCACCGCCTTCGTACGCCGCGTCCGCGACGAGAAGGGCCTCACCGTCCTCCTGATCGAGCACGACATGAAGGTCGTGATGGGCGTCTCCGAGCGGATCACCGTGCTCGAGTACGGGGCGAAGATCGCGGAGGGCGAACCCGCGGCGATCCAGGCGAACGAGCGCGTGATCGAGGCGTACCTCGGCAAGGGTGCCG
>DASTWH010000303.1:0-2097 GCA_035758735.1 Gaiellaceae bacterium | reverse complement strand
TCCAGGAGAAGATCGGCCGACTCGGCGAGTTCGCTGCCTTCGCGGGCTTCCTCTTCCACGACGTCGAGCCGGACCGGAAGCTCCTCGACGCGCCAATCCTGACGGCGGCGGCGGGCGCGCTCGAATCGGTGGACCCGTGGGCGTCCCCCGAGATCGAGGTGGCGCTCAAGCGGCTCTGCGACGACCTGGGCGAGAAGCCGCGCACCGTCTATCTGCCGATCCGCGTCGCCGCGACGGGCTCGCGGGTCTCGCCCGGTCTGTACGAAAGCCTCGAGCTCCTCGGCCGCGAGACGTCGCTCGCACGTTTGCGCGCGGGTGCGGAGGCTGCATGAGCTTCCTCCGCGATCTCGTCGGCGTCGAGCTCGGCCCGACGTCGTGGATCGAGATCACTCAGGAGCGCATCGACGCGTTCGCAGCGGCGACCGACGATCCTCAGTGGATCCACGTGGACCCGGTGCGTGCGTCCGAGGGGCCGTACGGGACGACCATCGCCCACGGCTACCTCACGCTCTCGCTCACCGTCCCGATGCTCGACGAGGTGCTGCCCGAGGACGGCCTCATGTCGCTCAACTACGGGATGAATCGAGTGCGTTTTCCCGCGCCCGTCCCGTCGGGCTCACACGTCCGGGGGCGATTCCGGGTGATCGAGGTCGAGGACGTCCCGCTGGGGGAGCGAGGCACGGTGGAAGCCGTCGTCGAGTGCGATCGCACCGACAAGCCCGTCTGCGTCGCCGAACTCCTCGTCCTCACAGTGTCCTAATAACCAGTCTGCTACCGTCCCCGACCGCATGAGCCGCCGCCGTCGCTTCGTTGTACTTTTCGCGCTCGCCGCATTGCTCGCCGGCGTGTTCGTCGCGACTGCAGCGGCACTCAGGTTCGACGACGCCAGCTGCAAGGATGGCGACACCTGCCACCCGCCAGACGGCCTTGTCGGAGCCTCCTATCAACACAAGCTCGGGGGGGACGGTGGAAACGGCCCGCCGTATACCTTCCTCATCAACGGGGGTTCGCTACCTCCAGGTCTCTCTCTCAACGCCAGCAGCGGACTGATCACCGGCACGCCGACTGCAGCGGGGACGTATCACTTCGAAGCCGGACTTCAGGACAATCCGGAGCCCACCTCGTTCTGGTGCGTGACGCGGGGTTCGTGTGCCTCGCAGCCGTTCACGATCAAGGTGCACCCTGGACTGCAGATCACCACGAATTCATTGCCTCCGGGCGCAACTATCGGGACTCCGTACTCAGTCCAGCTAGACGCCCAGATCGTGACGAACCTGAACCCGCTCGCTGGCTCGCCTGCGAGCGGCGCCACCTGGTCCGTCGTGTCGGGTGTCGGCACGGGGCTTCCCCCGGGGCTCACGATGGCCAACGGCCTCATCTCCGGGACGCCGACCGCCGAGGGCTCGTTCGACTTCCGCATCCAGGCGACGCTCAACGGCGCCAGCCACTTCCAGACGTACTCGCTGACCGTTCGGCAGCCACTCGTCGTCTCGGCGGCGAAGCCCTTCGCGACGACTCCGGCGCCGACGCTCTGGGAGGTCGGAGTACCGTTTTCGTCGAAGCTCACGCCTTCCGGAGGGAACGGGACATACACGTTCGCGATCGGCTCCGGCTCGCTTCCCACGGGTGTCACCCTCGGCCCTGACGGCACAGTGTCCGGGACGCCTCGCGCGGCCGGCGCGTACAGCGCGACCCTGCGCCTGGCCGACGGCGAGGGACGCACCCTCGACTACGCGGCGAACTTCGGGATCGCGGCACGGCTGAAGGTCGGGACCCTTCTGCTCAAGCCCGGCAAGGTCGGCAAGCTCTATCGCAGCAAGCTCGCGGCAACCGGAGGCATCGCTCCCCGCAAGTGGAAGGTGACGGTCGGGCCGCTTCCGAAGGGCATTCGCCTCGACCGGACGACCGGCGTTCTCAGTGGAACGCCGACCAAGGAGGGCCGCTACCGCGTGACCTTCCAGGTCACGGACGGCCTCAAGGTCGTCGCCTCGAAGCGGCTTCGCATCGACGTTCTCCCGTAGGCTCGAACCCCCGCGAGGGCGGCCCCGAAAGGGTTACGCCGGCACTCAGGCGGGAATCACGTCACTCATGCGGCAG